>CAYOYT010000211.1:0-5191 GCA_964408245.1 uncultured Dongia sp.
CGACGCTGCATAAGCGGATTAGCTCAATGCGTTGATCGCGACGCGTGATAGAAGCCGCAGAGCTTTAGAACGGAATGTCGTCGTCAAGGTCACCGCCACGGCTGCTGCCGCCATTGGACGAACCACCGCCGCCCGCGCCGCCACCATAACCACTGCCGCCGCCACCGCCATAACCGGCATCGCCGCTATCTGACATGCCACCCCCTTCACCCTTGCCGTCCAGCATGGTGAGTTCACCGCGAAAGCGCTGCAACACGACTTCGGTGGTATACTTTTCAGCACCAGTTTGATCGGTCCATTTGCGGGTCTGAAGCTGCCCTTCAAGGTAAACCTTGGCTCCCTTTTTCAGGAAGCGCTCTGCGACATCGACCAGGCGTTCATTAAAGATGACGACCCGGTGCCATTCGGTCTTCTCTCGGCGCTCTCCGGAACTCTTATCGCGCCAGTTCTCCGACGTTGCGATCGAAAGATTGGCCACCTTAGTGCCGTCCTGGGTTGAGCGAATTTCGGGATCGCGCCCCAAATTGCCGACCAGAATGACCTTGTTGACGCTGCCCGCCATGAACTTCCCCCTAAACGAATCCGATTTAATTTTAAGCGCCCGTATTAGCGCCTTGTTGGTCCTTTTCCTAGCATTCCTATGAGTAGAACAAAAGGGGTATTCGGTGCCTTTGATCATCGCTATGATGCTGCCCAAAGATGGCGCGCCGCCGCCCTCGCATTCCAGCCGTGAGAAGATCCTCCATAATGGCTAACCAATTGACTAGTCACAATATTTCTGTTCGTGGCGCACGCGAGCACAACCTCAAGAATGTCGATGTCGACATCCCGCGGGATTCCTTGGTGGTCATCACAGGACTATCCGGGTCGGGAAAGTCGTCCTTAGCTTTCGACACGATTTATGCCGAAGGCCAGCGCCGTTATGTCGAGAGCCTTTCTGCCTACGCCCGTCAGTTCCTGGAATTAATGCAGAAACCTGATGTCGATTCCATCGATGGTCTCTCCCCAGCTATTTCCATCGAGCAAAAAACTACCTCAAAGAATCCGCGCTCGACTGTGGGCACGGTGACCGAGATTTACGATTATATGCGTCTGCTTTTTGCACGCGTTGGCATCCCCTACTCCCCCATAACCGGCCTTCCCATCGAAAGTCAGACCATCAGCCAAATGGTCGACCGCATCATGGCGTTGCCCGAGGGCACGCGCTTACTGTTGCTCGCACCCATCGCGCGCGGTCGTAAAGGCGAATACAAGAAGGAATTTCAGGACCTGCAGAAGCGCGGCTTTCAGCGTGTGCGCGTCGACGGTAAGATCTACGAAATCGGCGAGGTGCCGAACCTTAACAAGAAATTGAAGCACGATATCGAGGTGGTGGTTGACCGCGTCGCAGTAAGGGCGGGCCAGCAGACTCGTCTCGCCGGCAGTGTCGAGACAGCACTCGGCCTTGCCGATGGTCTGCTCTTTGCTGACTACGCCGATAAACCGAACGAACGCATCCTTTTCTCGTCTCGATTTGCTTGCCCTGTTTCCGGCTTCACGATCGACGAGATCGAGCCACGACTTTTCTCGTTTAACAATCCATTTGGCGCCTGCCCAGTCTGTGACGGCCTCGGGGAAAAGCTCTATTTCGATCCTGAGATGGTCGTTCCGGACACCTCAAAGAACTTGCGCGACGGTGCGATCGGGCCTTGGGCTAATTCTACCTCACAGTATTATAATCAGGCACTGGAAAGTCTCGCCCGGCATTACAAATTTTCGCTCGGCACAGCTTGGAAAGAATTGCCGAAGAAGATCCGCGACATCATCCTGTTTGGTTCGGGCGAGGACGTGGTCATCATGTCCTTTGACGACGGCACACGCTCCTACAAGACAACGCGGCCGTTCGAAGGCGTCATCACAAATATGGACCGCCGCTTTCGTGAGACAGACAGCAACTGGGTGCGCGAAGAACTCGGACGCTTCCAGTCGACCAGCCCTTGCGAGGCCTGTGCCGGTAAGCGCCTGAAACCAGAAGCGCTCGCAGTCAAGATCGACAAAAAGAACATAGCCGATGTGTCGGAATTCTCGATTCTCAACGCGGCGAGTTGGTTTAGTGGATTGTCGAAGAAGCTGACCAAGAAGCAGAACGATATCGCTTATCGTATTTTGAAGGAAATCAATGAGCGCTTGGGCTTCCTTAATTCCGTAGGTCTCGAATACCTGACTCTCAGCCGCGCCTCGGCAACCTTGTCTGGTGGCGAAAGCCAGCGCATCCGCTTGGCCTCGCAGATCGGCTCAGGTCTCACTGGCGTACTTTACGTTCTAGACGAGCCGTCAATCGGCCTGCATCAGCGCGACAATGATCGCCTACTCGCGACCCTCAAACGCCTACGCGATTTGGGCAACACGGTCCTGGTGGTCGAACACGACGAGGATGCGATCCGCAACGCCGATTACCTTATCGATATGGGGCCGGCCGCCGGCATACATGGCGGCACTGTGGTGGCGCAAGGCACGCCGGCTGACGTGATGAAGAGCAACAGCCTTACCGCGCAGTATCTCAACGGTAGCCGCCGCATTGAGGTGCCGTCGGAACGGCGCAAAGGCGCGGGCAAGCAAGCACGGCTGCGTATCGTCGGTGCCAAGCACAACAATTTGAAGAACGTCACGGTCGATATCCCGCTCGGCACCATGACATGCGTTACCGGCGTCTCTGGCGGCGGTAAATCGACCCTCATCATCGAGACCCTCTACAATGCGCTGGCCAAACGCTTGCATGATGCACGCACACATCCGGGTGAACATGACCGCATCGAAGGTATCGAGTTCCTCGACAAGGTTATCGACATCGACCAGTCGCCAATCGGCCGCACACCGCGCTCAAACCCGGCCACTTATACTGGTGCTTTCACACCGATCCGTGAATGGTTCGCGGGGCTTCCCGATTCGCAGGCACGCGGCTACAAAGCCGGCCGTTTTTCCTTTAACGTAAAAGGCGGCCGCTGTGAGGCATGCGAAGGCGACGGCGTCATCAAGATCGAGATGCACTTCCTACCAGACGTCTATGTCCAATGCGACCAATGCAAGGGCAAACGCTACAACCGCGAAACGCTCGAGGTGCATTTCAAAAATAAGTCGATTGCCGACGTGCTCGATATGACAGTCGAGGAAGGGGTCGAGTTCTTCAAGGCAGTGCCAGCCATCCGCGAAAAGCTCGCCATGCTAAATCAGGTCGGGCTTGGTTATGTCCATATCGGTCAAGCAGCGACGACCCTTTCAGGCGGTGAAGCCCAGCGCGTGAAGCTCGCAAAGGAATTAGCGCGGCGCGCCACCGGCCGCACACTTTATATTCTCGATGAACCGACGACAGGTCTCCATTTCGAGGACGTCCGCAAACTCCTCGAAGTGCTGCAGCACCTTGTCGACCAAGGCAATACCATCGTGGTCATTGAGCACAATCTCGAAGTGATCAAGGTTGCCGATTGGATCATCGATCTCGGACCGGAGGGCGGTGACAAAGGCGGCAAGATCGTCGCCGAAGGTACGCCGGAAGACGTCGCCGATACACCTGGAAGCTATACCGGCCATTACCTGGCGCCCTATTTGAGCAAGCGCGTGAAAAAGAAAGCCGTGCGGAGATAAGAATGTACAAGCTCTATTACAGCCCAGGCAGCGCCGCGATGGCACCGCAGGCCATCTTGAATGAGGTTAGCGCAGAGACGCAGTTTATTCTGGTCGACGATGAAAAGAATGAGCAAAAGGGTGCAGCTTACATAAATCTCAACCCGCATGGTCGGGTACCGACGATGATCTACGACGACGGCAAGATCATGTATGAGAGTGCGGCAATCTGCGAATTCCTGACCGAGCGGCATCCGGAAGCGAATCTAGCACCAGCGGTGGACCATGCCGATCGTGGGCTTTATTTGCAATGGATGGCTTATCTCACCAATACGGTACAGGAAGCCCTGATGCATTGGTGGCATAGTGAATACTTCGTCGACGGCGGCGCCGAGCAGGCGAAGCTGAAGGCCAAGACCGAAGAGCGGCTGAATCGAATGTGGACATTCCTCGACAGCAAGATCGCGCATGAAGGCCCGCATCTTTGCGGCAGCACCTTCTATGCATGCGATTATTTCCTGGTCATGCTGATCCGCTGGAGCCGCACCATGTCAAAGCCGGGCCATACCTATCCGCATCTCAATGCACTGGTGAGAACGGTGATGGAACGGCCGGCTTATGCTAAGATGCTGAAGGATCAAGGCATCCATCAGCCGGTCTAGACCTTGGTTGTGAAGTGCACACCCACGATGACGCCATCGGCACGGACGACTTCGCAAGAATGCTCGGAGCCATCGCTAAGATGCAGTGTAAACAGCTTAGGCAGTGGCGTAAGCTCTGGAAAGACCAGCCGCGCGCCGGAATCCGACCAGTCACGAACCTGACAATCATAGAGGCTGGCGCTATCGTGGAAGATCGCCTTTGCACCTTTCAGCACCTTGCGCCGAGGAGGGCACCGCTTCTCGCTGCCGGCCTCGCTCAAGATGTTGCCCTGAGCCAGCGATGATCGGCTGACGCCGACACCATCTGCGAATAGCAGCTAAAAGGCGGTGGTACGGAGAGTGGATTGACGAATTTCAGCATCTACATCTCCTTGATTGAATAAAACTAATCGTTCCGCGTGTAAGCTTTCTTGTCAATGCGGCGCAGGAAGGTTATGACCCGCTCATGACAGCAATCGCCAAAAAACCCGTTCACATCATCGGCGCCGGCTTGGCTGGTTCCGAAGCTGCGTGGCAACTTGCATCGGCAGGTGTTCCCGTCATGCTTCATGAGATGCGCCCTGTCCGCGGCACTGATGCGCACCAGACGGATCGCTGCGCCGAACTCGTCTGCTCGAACTCCTTTCGCTCCGATGATGCACAAAACAATGCCGTGGGCTTACTGCACGAGGAAATGCGCCGTTCCGGTTCGCTGATTCTCAGCACGGCCGACGAGCATAAGCTGCCCGCCGGCGGCGCTCTTGCCGTCGATCGGGACGGCTTCGCCGAGAACATCACTGCAGCACTCACCGAGCACCCGCTTATTACATTGAAACGCGGCGAGATTACCGGTCTGCCGCCGGCCGAATGGGATAACGTCATCATCGCGACCGGCCCTCTCACCTCACCCGGTCTGGCCGAGGCCATTATGCAGCTCACCGGAGAAGCAT
>CAYOYT010000212.1:0-5150 GCA_964408245.1 uncultured Dongia sp.
CAGTACCACCGCCAGAAAAATCCGTATTCTGCATCAAATAGCCGATGCGCGTTCCAGGCTGGACGAAACGGACCCCTCCATCTAGCTCGACAGAGCCGGCCAAGATCTTGAGAACAGTGGATTTTCCAGATCCATTGGCGCCGACGAGTGCTACCCGTTCACCTTTTCCCATCGTGAGGGTAATGGCCGAGAAAAGTGGTTTGCCGCCGAAGGTTACAGCGGCGTCGCGAAGAGCAATAAGTGGCGGGGTGGGTGGCATGGTGAGTGAGCAATCTCGTTAAGAAGCTTGCCAGCTGACCTACTTGATGCCGCGCTCCTTGGCAATCCTATCATAGGCTGCGTTGATGGTTGCCACCTTCTCATTCGCGAGTGCCACGAACTCAGCTGGCAGACCCTGCGCTACCAGCTTGTCGGGATGACTTTCTCGCATCAAGCGCCGCCAGGTGCCCTTAATCTCAGCATCGGATTGCTCGCGCCGGACACCTAGCACAGTATAGGGATCAGCTAGATCTAGACCGATATTAACTTCACGCAGACGGGCAAAATCAGCATCAGAAAAACCAAAGATCTGCGCTACTTCGCGGATATAGGCGATCTCGCTTTCGTGCAGCTCGCCATCAGCACGGGCGATATGGAAGAGGCCATCGATCAATTCCTCAAGCACCGGATGCCGCTCGTCGAACATGCTGGCGAGCTGTCGCGCATAGGCATCAAAACCGGCCACACCGCGCTTAGCCTGATCGAAGACGCGCGCGACATTGTTGAGTTCCTCCGGCGGGATCTTGAAAACTTGCTTAAACGCCGCGACTTCGGACCGAGTCACTGTACCGTCCGCTTTCGCCATTTTGGCACCCAAGGCGATGACAGCGATTGTAAAGGCGATTTCGCGTGTCGCTCGGCGGTCGTCATGGGTGGCTGGAGCGGTTTCATCTGCCAATTGCTTTTCAATGGCATGACCAGCCAGCGCACCAATCAAAGCACCCAAGGGACCACCCAGCGTGAAAAAGCCGGCAGCACCACCGATGATTTTCCCCCACACACTCATGGATCGAGGATACCGAGCGGCAAGAGCGAATGCCAGCGGAGTCGCGCGGTGGTCCGCGACCGATCAGCGCAGAAGACTAATACCGACCTTCCTAAATTTCCTCCCAAGGGAAGTTATCGAGACGCTCCGCCCCTGTCGGCGTGATGACAACTTGAGTTTCGAGCTTGACGCATTCGCCCTTTCCTTCTTCGCCGATTAAGCTCTCGACGCAGACGGTCATGTTTTCCCGGAAGTGACCGCGATAGGACGCTTTCCAATCAGGATGAAGCGGGATTGACGGATATTCATCCGCGAGCCCCACGCCATGCATCGCGACCGAATAACGACACCTAACCAATTTCTCCGGGATCCGCCAGGATTTGGCATTGAATTCGTCGAAGCTGAGGCCCGCTGTCAGCAGCGCCAAATTGTGTTCGATCTGCTCCCGCGCCGCGAAATAAAGGTCACGCTGATGCGGTGTCATTTTGGTATGACCTATGGTCCAAGATCTCGACAAATCGGCGCAATAGCCATAGGGGCCGATCATGTCAGTGTCAAAGCTCAACATGTCGCCAAGCTGGGCGATGTGACCGGAGCATTCTTGAAACCAGGGGTTGGTCCGCCGACCCACGGTGAGAAGCCGCGTCTCCAACCATTCACCGCCCGAGCGAATATTTTCGTAATGCAGTTCGGCCCAAATTTCTTGCTCCGTCTTTCCCGGCAAGGAGTAATCGTAAAGCCGCGCCATACCCGCCTCGCAGACACGCACAGTCCAGCGCATCAATTCCAATTCCTCGGCGCTTTTGATCGACCGAGCGATCTCCGTTAGGGCTTGGCCCTCGATGATGATGACACCGCGGCGACGCAGCGCCTCTGCACCGGGCGGATCAAGCTTGTCAATCGCCAGGCGCATATTGCCGCCATTGCGCTCTTTCAAGACCGCAACCAGTTCATCAGCCCAGGAATCGACACGCTCTTGCAAGCGATCGGCGGTGTACATATAGAACCAAGCATTGCCAGGTCGGACCTCGTTCACGGTTTCAAAACCGTCGGCGAGATGCTCGGCGCCGCGATAGGCGAATTCGATTGCGTGGCTGTCGGCAAACAGCATTGAATAATGGAACGGATTATGTGTTGCCCAGAGCTGCATGTTGGAAAGATCGAGAGCGTAGCGGATGTTGATCGGATCGTAGAGCAGAATCGCCGCGCAATCATGTTTTACTACCTGTTCAACCAGGCGTTGCTTACGATAGCCGCGCGCCTTGACCAGGGTTGATTTTGGCAAAGGCGATTTCAATGGCCGGTCGGCACCTTCCGGATTGAGATAAGCCGCCTTACGCGCGTCCTTAAAAACCGGCGCCACCGCTCTATCCGCCGACATGACTTCCCCATAAAGGCTGGTTCGCTTAAAGGAACTCTAGCTTCGCCGCAGCTCGCAAAGCGATGCCAAAATCGCCTAGGTCGATATCGGTCAAGAATATGACCAAAATTGACCAGTTCCAACCCGTACCGCATAATATCGTCAGATAACTCGTATCAAGTCTCTTTGCTATTGACGGAGCAGATGATGACCTCGGTTGCTCGCATCCCGGCGAAAGCTCGGCTCGACAATTCTCATTACGACGAGCGCTGCCAGTTGGCTGCCGCGTTTCGTTGGACGGCCGAACTCAACATGCATGAGGGTGTCGCCAACCATTTCAGCCTGGCGGTGTCGGATGACAGCAGCCAATTTCTGGTCAATCCTTGCGGCAAGCATTTCTCTCGTATCCGAGCCAGCGACCTATTGCTGCTCGACGCCAATGATCCCACCACAATGGACCAGCCGAATGCTCCAGACCCCACTGCCTGGGCGATCCACGGCGCCATCCACCGCAACGCTCCACATGCGCGCTGCGTACTACATGTCCACTCCAAATATGCTTTAGCGCTTGCCTGCCTGAAAGATCCCAGCATGCCGCCGATCGATCAGAATACGATGCGCTTCTATAACCGCATTTCCTTCGACATAGGCTTCGACGGCATGGGACTGGGCGACGAAGCTGAGCGGTTGTCGAGATGTCTGGGCAGTAACAAGGTGATGGTGCTGGGCAATCACGGCGTACTGACTGCCGCTGCCAACGTCGCCGAAGCCTTCGATACGCTCTATTACTTTGAACGCGCCGCCGAAACACTGCTGACTGCCTATTCGACGGGCCGCGAACTCAACATCGCGACCGCAGAAATAGCTGAGAAGACGGCATGCCAATGGGAGGAATACCCTTCCAACCTGATGGATGCCCATCTAAACGAGATCCGTGCCATCCTCGATGTGAAGCAGCCAGATTACGCGGAATAAGGCACGGGTCGTGTCGCCTAATCGTCATTCTTGAGCCAGGCCCCGAAATCCCACGGAACAGCTGATAGAGTAGATGCCCGGCCAGTGTGACCAACGCTGGGTCCGGGCATGACAATCAAAATATCAGTCCGCCGCGCGCCAACGTGTCAGGGCATAAATGGCACCGCCCGCGAGCAAACCCCAAAAGGCGCCGCTGATGCCGAAGAAGCTGAGACCGGCAGCGGTGACGGTGAAGGTAATAATTGCAGCTTCGCGATTTCTAACGTCGCTGACCGCCCCCAAAAGCGACGAACAGAGCGCTCCGAGTAAGGCAAGGCCCGCGACCGCCTGAATAAGAATTGGAGGAGCTGCACTGATGAAGGCTGTGGCTGCTCCGGCGCACAAACCAAAGATGACATAAAAGACGCCGCAGACAATCGACGCCCAATAGCGTCGCGCAGGATCGGGATGCGCATCTGGTCCGGCGCAAAGCGCTGCCGTGATGGCGGCCAAATTAACAGCGTGAGCGCCAAACGGCGCGGAAAGTAGGCTGAAAAATCCGGTAATACTGAAAAGTGGACCGGGTTCCGGCCGATAGCCGTTAACATTTAGAACGGCAATACCAGGAATGTTCTGCGACGCCATGGTGACGATGAAGAGCGGCAAAGCGATGCCGATCACGGCGGATAAATCGAATTGCGGCACGATGAGTATCGGCTGCGGCCACAGCGCGCGCATGTCGATATGGCTGACATCGACCGTCGCCGTGATGATGCCGACCGTCATGATGACGGCAGCTGGTACGGCGAGAAGGCGCTTCCACTTCGCCACCAGTGCCCAAATGATGACAATGGCAAGGCCGTAGACGGGTGCCGCCGCCACCGCTTTCACCGGGGCGAGACAGAGGCTGAGTAGCACACCGGCGAGCATAGCATTGGCAAGCGGCGTTGGAATCGCTGCTACTACCCGGCCAAGCGGCTTCCATAAGCCAGCGACGATGATAAGCAAGCTAGAAACGAGAAAGGCGCCGACGGCGGTTGCAAAGCCGCCAGCGGGTGCAGCCGTCGAGGCGAGCAAGGCAGCACCCGGCGTCGACCAGGCGATGCTAATGGGTTGCCGTTTTTTTACTGAGAGCACGATGCCGCAGACACCCATGGCAACGGAAAGCGCCATAAGGCCGGATGCGGCCTCGGCCTGCGTGGCACCAACGGCAGTCAACCCCTGGATAACGACGGCGAAGGAAGAGGCAAAGCCGACAAAAGATGCCAACAAGCCGGCCGAAAAAGCCTCGATCGAAATACCCTGCCCGCTTGCCCGCGGGACACCAACGGTTGATTGCCCTGTCATGATCAAAAATCGCCTTGTCGATAGAACATAGCGACAATGTGCTATCCGGATAGGAGAGTAAAGGTCGCGCATAAGCAGAAATAGATTGTTGTCTCGCACGGGTAGCCGCTCAGTTGAAAATCGTTTTCAAATCCGACTGAGAATCAACAATCACGGCAGGATCGGCGCTCTTGCCTGCTTCTAGCGCTTTCTTCCCCAGGGCATAGGCCAAAGTATCATTCATCGCATCAGTGGTTACGCGCGCGCGAACCAGTTGCAAGAACGAGGTCGCGGTATTTGAGGCGCGACCTGTCGCTAAGCTCCACTTCACGCGTTGCCAGGTGAAGTGCGACGACTTGAATCCCCAGCTTCAAGTCAATTTTCGGTTCTTCACACCATGAAAGTGGGCGGACAAAGAGCCGTTCCAATGCCAGCTCGCCAGAGATATATTTTTTGGACAGTAGGGGTCGCTGATAAGTATTGAGT
>CAYOYT010000213.1:0-5111 GCA_964408245.1 uncultured Dongia sp.
ACCCACGACTTCGCCCGGATGAAGATCAATCGAGACATCGTCGACAGCGCGCACGCCGCCGAAGCTGATCGAGATGTTGCGCATTTCGACGAGAGGTGTCGCCATATCTCAAACTCCACTCACGACGGGCGGCGTTGTTGGTAAAGACGATCGATATAGACCGCTATAACCAAGACCAGGCCGGTGACAATATTCTGCAGACTGGCGTCGTACCCTAAGAGCGACATGCCGCTCTGCAACGATTGGATGACGACAGCGCCCAGAATGGCGCCGGCGATGGTCCCAGCACCTCCGGCAAGGCTGCAGCCGCCGATGACCGCGGCAGCGATGACACGCAACTCATCCAGTGTGCCGATGGAGTTGCCGGCCGATTGCAAGCGCGCGGAAGCGACGATGGCAGAAACGCCGACCAGCGCGCCCATCAGAACGAAGACCCAAACGGTCATCCGCTTCACGTTGATGCCCGCGCGTTCAGCGGCTTCGAGATTACCGCCCATGGCAAAGACATAGCGGCCGAAGCGCGTTTTGTTGAGCAGCAGGGAGACAGCGACAGCGAGGCCGACCAGGATCAGCACGGGAATGGGAATACCCATGAAAATGTGCAGCCCATCTTCGGGAATCGGCCAGCCCTTCATGTCGGCCAGCTTGGTCGCGGCAACAGCCGGCATTTCATAGGCATTGAGCACGGCAGCAAAGCCGAGGGGCAACACGCATTGGAGGGCGATGACGGCGACTTCCGCCCAGAGCGGCCGCACCGGGAAACCATAGGCAATATGGCGACGGCGACGGCGATGGGCGGCAAACGCGATAACGATGGCAGCGATACCGCCGACAATCCAGCTCGCCGTCTCACCGATTGTGCCGTAGACACCGCCGCCCAGCAGCGTGAAGGTCTCATCGAGTGGAGCAACGGTCTGGCCCTGCGTCACCCACCAAGCACAACCACGCCAGATGAGAAGGCCGCCGAGAGTCACAACGAAGGAAGGCACGCCGAGATAACCGACCATCAAGCCGTTGAGACCACCCAAGACTGCGCCGATAAAAATGCCGGCGAATGCAGCGATAATCCAGATCAACGGATGACCGGCGCCGAGGATGGATGGCAGCCAGAACGTCTGAATGACGCCGACGACCATCGCGGTCACGCCGAGCATCGAGCCCACGGAAAGATCGATCTGGCGAATAATGATGATCAACACCATGCCGATAGCCATGATGGCGACCGAGGCCGTCTGCAGCGACAGATTGTAGAGATTGCGCGGCGTGATGAAACGACCATCGGACAAAATGTGGAAACCCACCCAGATGCCGATGAGACACACGATCATGCCGAGCAAGCGCTCGTCGATCTCCAGCCGCGCAAAAAAGCCTTTTACTGAGTTCATGGCATTGGTTCTTCAACTTAAGCGGAAACGACGTCCTGAAAAATACCGTGGCTTAAAAAAATACCGTGGTCGGCGTCTTCGCCAACCACGGTATACGTGGGCTCAGATGTTATTTGCAGGCCCGGACTTTGTCGCCGTCAGCGCCCTGGCAGGCTTCCGCCTTGGCAATCCACCCAGCATCGATCACGACATCAAGATTGTCCTTGGTCACCGGCACGGGCTTCAGGAACGTGGCATTCATCTCGACGCCCTTCGGGCTCTTCCACTGCACGGTGCCCGGCACGTCCGCGAGCTTCTTACCTTTGGCAAGATCGATGGCGATGGTGGCCGCGGCCTTACCAAGTTCGCGCGCGTCCTTCCAAACCGACACTGTCTGCGTACCCAGCGCGACGCGGTTGAGCGCTGCCTTGTCGCCGTCCTGGCCGGAGACCGGGATACCAGCAAGGCCTTGCGCGGTCAGTGCCGCGATGACGCCGCCCGCAGTGCCGTCATTCGACGCCACAACCGCATCGACCTTGTTGTCATTGGCGGTGAGGATCTGTTCCATGTTGCGCTGAGCGACGGCTGGTTCCCAATTCTCGGTATACTGCTCGCCAACGACCTTGATATCGCCTTTGTCGATTGCGGCCTTCAACACCTCAAGCTGACCTTCATGCAGGAAATCGGCATTGGGATCGGCTTGGTTGCCTTTGATGAAAACATAATTACCCTTGGGCTGCACGGCATAGACCGCCGCGGCCTGCATGCGCCCCACTTCCTTGTTGTCGAAGGTGAGGTAATAAGCGTTGGCATCTTCGATCAGACGGTCATAGCCGACGATCGGAATCCCGGCATTGGTCGCGGCGGTGATGGCTGGCCCGATGGAGGCTGAATCCTGCGCCAGCACGATGAGGGCGTTGGCGCCGCCCGAGATCAAGCTTTCGATATCGGAAAGCTGCTTAGAGGGATTGCTCTGCGCATCAGCGCTGATGTATTTGACCCCCGCCGCTTCGAGCACCGCCTTGATCGCCGCTTCATCGGTCTTCCAGCGTTCTTCCTGAAAGTTCGACCAGCTGACACCGACGACGAGTTCATCGGCTGTCGCGGTGGAAAGCGATGTTCCTGCCAATAGAGTGGCACCGAGCATCGTAAGGGCAACGCGCCGAACGATCGGCCGCGCGAGAAAATTCTTCATGTGGATCTCCTCCCAGAGAAAGCAACTAACTTGAAAAGCGAATGACGCAGGTGACCCGCGGTGGGCTGGTGACAAACCACCGAGGACTTTTTTGATTTTTGTCAGGTTGACCCTGATCTATTCGTTCAAAGGTGGAAATTAATATCGCGTGCCCCCTGCCAAAGCGTCAAGGTCGATCTCGCCCAGAGCAACCATAGAGCAACATTCGGTGGCAAACAGCCTGTTCCGGCAAGCCTGCAGGACACTTGGCCAGGGGCTTTCCAACCTGATTGCCCTCTTTGGTCCGGATCTGGTGCTGATCACGGGAAGCGAGGCGCGCGGGATGGGATGCACTAAGCCGGTCTCTCTGCTACAGTTCCGCTGCATCAACGGTGCTGGCGGTTCATGAGTGATTTGCGCAAAACTGTCTCGATCGTGGCGCCGTTCTTCAACGAAGGCGGCAATGTTGAGCTCTTCGGTCGGCGCTTGGTGTCGATCTTGGCGGGGCTGCCCGATATCGATTTCGAGATTGTCTGCGTCGATGACGGCAGCAGCGACGACACACTGGCCCGGCTGATAGCACTTGGCCGCAGCGATACGCGTTGGCGCATCATCGAATTGTCGCGCAATTTTGGCAAGGAAGCGGCGCTGACCGCCGGCATCGACCATGCCCGCGGCGATGCCGTCATCCCGATCGATGCCGATCTACAGGATCCGCCGGATCTTATACCCGACATGATCACCGCCTGGCAGAACGGTGCGGAAGTGGTGCTGGCGCGCCGCATCGACCGCAGCATCGATCCGCTGCTGAAACAACGCAGCGCGGTGTGGTTCTATCGCATCTATAATCGTCTGGCGCAGCTCAAACTGCCGGAGAATGTCGGTGATTTTCGGCTAATGGACCGGATCGTGGTCGACGCCTTGAAATCGCTGACCGAGCAGCAGCGTTTCATGAAGGGGCTATTTGCCTGGGTAGGCTTCCGGACTGTGACGCTCGATTACCAACGCCATCCACGCGTCGGTGGCACCAGCAAGTTTTCAGGTTGGAAATTGTGGAATCTCGCGCTTGAGGGCCTCACCAGCTTTTCCACGCTGCCGCTCAAGGTCTGGACTTATATCGGCCTCGCCGGCGCCCTGACGAGTGCCGCTTACGCGATTTTCATCGTGTTGCGCACGCTGATCGTCGGTATTGACGTGCCTGGCTACGCCTCGCTTCTGGTCGCCATGCTGTTTATTGGCAGCCTGCAATTGATGAGCATCGGCGTACTCGGCGAATATATCGGTCGTATCTACATGGAGAGTAAAAGACGGCCGACCTACATCGTCCGGCGCCGCTATGGCGGAAGCGATGGATCCTAAGGCCTATCGCGACATGGCAGAGGTCGAGGCGCGCCATTGGTGGTTTGCGGGTCGCCGCGTCAATCTCACCGCCATCCTCGCAACGTTGTCTCTGCCAAACCACGCGCGCATTCTCGAAATTGGCGCGGGCACCGGTGGCAATCTCGATATGCTAGCGGGCTTTGGCAAGGTGACAGCGCTGGAGATAGATGCCCAGGCACGCGGCCTGGCGGGCGAGAAGACCGGCGGGCGTTATCGCATTCTTGCCGGTTCATGCCCAGACGATCTGCCCTTTGCCGGGGAAACATTCGACCTCGTCTGTCTGCTGGATTCACTTGAGCATATCGAGGCAGACGCGGCGACTCTGCGTGCCGTGCACGACCTCCTCGCACCCAGCGGTAAAGTAATCTTGACAGTGCCGGCACATCCTTGGCTGTGGAGCGCGCATGACGTTTTTCTGCATCACAAGCGGCGCTATCGTCGCAACGGTCTGCGCACACTTTGTTCGGCGACAGGCTTTACGGTGCAGCGGCTTAGTTACTTCAACTTTTTCCTTTTCCCTTTGGCGGTTGCCGCCCGCATGAAGGACCAGCTTTTTAAAAGCCCCGTAGCGACGGGTGCTGCTTTACCCGCGGCACCGGTCAATGCGCTGTTCCGCACCATATTCGCCGCCGAGCGTTTCTTGTTGCCGCATATGAACCTGCCGGCGGGTGTCTCACTGCTAGCCGTGCTGGAAGCAGCGTGAGGCACGAACCCAGGATGCCCGCCATCTCGTCTTTCGTGAGACCGGCACTGCGCTTCGGTGTCACCGGCATCGGCGTCACAGCCCTTCACGTCATTATCGCCGCCGGCCTGATCGACGCGTTTGATCTGCCGCCACCCTTGGCCAATGGCATTGCCTTCACCGTTGCAACCCTCACCTCTTATCTATTCAACACCTTCTGGAGCTTTTCGCAGAAGCCGGCGCGGGCAAATGTCCTGCGTTTTAGCATCGTCTCACTGCTGGGTCTTAGCATCGCCATGACGGTAGCGGCTGCCGCTGCGGCGATGAGCTTCAGCTATTGGATCGGCATTGCCGGCGTGGTTATGATTGTGCCGCTCGTGACATTCCTGCTGCACACCTTCTGGACATATCGGCCATGACCGCCAGGGACAAGGGCAGTAACAGGGGCAGTGATCGATGAGCGTGCAACCGGCGGAACCGCGCTGGATCCCCATCGCGCATTGGCTGTTGC
>CAYOYT010000214.1:0-5109 GCA_964408245.1 uncultured Dongia sp.
GATCACGGGAACTACTACACGGACCTCTGGGTGGCTTACTCGCGAAAAATCTTCGGGCGGCACTCTATAAGATCCGCCTTGCATGCCGGCATAAGAAAAGCTCGCGCCAGCTATAGTTAATCTTGCGCGACCCTGTGACGCCTCGCAGGGTGATTTGTCCTAAGCGGCCGAAGTGTCGCAACAATCCCGCAAGGAGCAATACTGACAGCGTAGAGAGAGAAAATGTGGCTGGGGCGCCAGGGATCGAACCTGGGATGGCGGTACCAAAAACCGCTGCCTTACCGCTTGGCTACGCCCCAATCCTGCCGGCGATGGCTGATCGCCCTATCGCGTGGCGGCCGTAACATAAGGAAAGTGCTGGGGAAGAGCAAGCGGGGAGCGATGGTTAGACAAGTCCTCCAAGCGGAATGAAAAGAAGCCAAAAAGGCGCTCACGGCATATCTTGGGAGATACCCTCGATAGCGCCTAATCTTGCTTCGGGCCGCCGTCTTGCCTATCCTTCTGCGAACTAATTTGCAGGATGAGCAGGAGTATCCGGGGATGGATGAAGTGCGGAGCCCGCAGCTGGGCGTCAGGGTCAGTCCTGCCGATCGCTTTTCTTCATCGATCCAGCGCGCCGAGGATGGCACCAACGCCGAAACTAAACGCCTAATCATTAGCTTCGGCGTGGTCGCTATCGTGCTCGCGATCGCGATCGGCGCCACACTATATATTTGGCACGATGTCGGCGCCCCGGCCGATGCCACGACGGCGCCCACTGCCAGCACCCAGGTCCAGGAAATCGAGAAGCTGCTGGCAGAACTCGGCTTCACGCCCGGCCCCCAGGACGGTGTTTTGGATGAGACCACGGTCGAGGCTATTCGTGCTTATCAGCAAGCGGCCGGTCTGCCCGAAGACGGCGCCGTGACACCGGAATTGCTTGAAGAACTGAAAGCCGTCGCCGGCCACTGATCGATCAGGCGCGACGATTGCGGATGGAAATGGTCCGCCCAAGCGGCACCGGCAGCGGCAAACCGGCATGCGCCGTCTTCACGCGCTCCATTTGTGCAAAGATATCATCGGGCATACTGCCGACCTTGCGCTTGGTCATGTCGATGAAGAGGATGAGCCATTCTGCGGTCGCGGCGAGATAGCCTTGCTCGGCATGGTACATGGCTTGAATCCAATGAGCGCGCTTGCGGTCGCAATCAACCAACTGACACGTGATGCGCAAGGGCGCGTCCAACAGCAACTCGCGGTGATACGAGACATGCGTATCGACCGTCATGGTCGAAAAGCCGCGCGTCTCGATCAATTCATAACCCAGTCCCAACGCCTCATAAGTCGTATCGAAGCCCTGGTCGAAGGCACGCAGATAGAATCCCACATTCATATGGTTGTTGCCATCGATCCATTCAGGCAGAACCTTCTGCCCGAAGCTGACAAACGGCGCGGGAATGAGAGAACCAAGGGTGCTTTCCATGACCCCGACGATGCCCTTCGGCAAAGTGAGCGGTCAAGACGGTGGTTAACCTTTGCGTTAAATCTACCGGCAATTGAGCGAAAAAGCCCTGCGATTGTCCGGCAATACCAGACGAACGCCGGAATAGTAACCAGACGGTTAACGGCGTCGTTGACTCTCCTCTTTCTTCCCGATTACGATTTTCTTCAAGGCAGCCTCGAATTAACGAAACAGTTGAGGCAATCAAAAACGGGCTGCCCTGCCACAGCTTTATTTTGGGAGAATTTAAATGAAACATCGCTTGCTTGGGGCCGTCGCGGCCGCAGCACTTGCGGTTGGCTTCGCCGCCGCCGCTCAAGCAAAAACTCTGGTGTATTGCTCGGAAGGCAGCCCGGAGAACTTCAATCCACAGATCAACACGACCGGTACCAGCTTTGATACAGCCATGCCTGTGTTCAACAAGCTGGTCGAGTTTGAGCCCGGCACCACCAAGATCATGCCAGGCCTCGCCAAGTCATGGGAGGTCTCCGATGACGGCCTCACCTATACGTTCCATCTTCAAGAGGGTGTAAAATTCCATTCGCGCAAGGATTTCACGCCGACACGTGATTTCAACGCCGATGACGTGATCGCCTCCTTCAACCGTATGTGGAAAGCGGAAGATCCCTACGCTAAGGTCTCTGGCGGTGCATACGACTACTTCAACGACATGAACATGCCTACCCTGCTGAAGTCGATCGATAAGGTCGATGACCATACCGTGAAGTTCAGCCTGAGCAAGCCAAACGCACCGTTTATTGCCAACATGGCAATGGACTTTGCCTCCATTCATTCCAAGGAATACATGGATGCGATGCTAAAGGCGAAAACGCCGGAGCGCGTCGATCAAGAACCGATCGGCACTGGTCCGTTCATTTGGCAGGCTTACGAGAAGGATGCGCGTATTCTCTATCAGGCGAATGCGAACTACTTCCGTGGTAAGCAGCCAATTGATAAGCTGATCTTCGCTATTACACCCGACCAAGCTGTTCGGACGGCCAAGCTCACTGCGGGTGAATGCGACATCACGCTTAACCCAGCTGCTGCAGATATCGAAAAGCTGAAGGCCGACCCTAACTTGCAAGTACAGGAGCAGGAGGGGCTCAATATCGGTTATCTCGCGCTCAACGTGAAAAAGCCGCCGTTCGACAACGTGAAGGTCCGCCAAGCCGTTAATATGGCGATTGATAAAGAAGCGATTGTTAAAGCCGTGTTCCAAGGGGCCGCTCAGGCCGCTAAGAACCCCATCCCGCCGACAATCTGGTCATATAATGACGATGTTCAGGCCTATGCTTATGACCCTAAAAAGGCAAAAGCTATGCTAGCTGAAGCAGGCGTCAAGGATCTGAAAATCGACCTATGGTACATGCCGGTGCAACGTCCTTACAACCTTGATGCCAAGAAGATGGCAGAGCTGATGCAAGCGGACCTCGCCAAGATCGGTATTACTGCAGAACTCAAGACCTATGAATGGGGTGAGTATCGTAAGCGTATGCAAGCTGGTGAACATCAGTCCGGCTTGCTTGGTTGGAGCGGCGACAATGGCGACCCCGACAATTTCCTAGGTGTGTTGCTTTCCTGTGGTTCAGCTCGCGATGGCGGCCAGAACGTCGCTAAATGGTGCAATGAGGATTTCACCAAGCTGATCGACGAAGCGGCAGCGACCGCCGATACCGCAAAACGAACCGAGCTTTATAAGCAGGCGCAGGTGATCTTCCATGATAAGGCACCATGGGTACCGATCGATCACTCAGTGGTATATATGCCGATGAGTAAGAAGGTGAAGGGTTATAAAATCCATCCGTTTGGCACCCACATCTTCGAAGGCGTAGATATCGACGAGTAAAGTCCGTCAACCAATGAGCGGCGGGGAGTGAACCCTCCCCGCCGCTCGTTTTTTTGTGATATAGCCCGCCATGCTCCGCTTTCTTCTTACCCGCGCCAGTCTCGTCATTCCGACCTTTCTCGGAATCGTCTTCCTAGCTTTCATTCTGATCCGGCTGGTCCCGGGCGACCCGGTTGAAGTGCGCGTAGGAGAACGCGGCATTGCGCCGGAGCGCCATGCCCAGCTGCTTCACGACATGGGCCTGGACCGACCGCTCTATGTTCAATTCTTCGACTATGTGGGCGGCATTCTCAAAGGCGATCTCGGCACTTCGATCGTCACCCATCGCGCCGTGCTGGATGAATTCTTCACGCTCTTCCCAGCAACGCTAGAGCTGTCTTTCTTTGCAATCACGCTCGCTCTCTTAATCGGCCTCCCCGCCGGCATCATCGCGGCAATGAAGCGCGGTTCGGTCGTTGACTATTCCATCATGGGGGTTTCGCTCACCGGCTATTCCATGCCGATCTTTTGGTGGGGTTTGCTCCTCATCCTCACTTTCTCCGTCGGCCTCGGTTGGACGCCGGTCTCCGGCCGTATCGGTAACGACTTCTTCTTTCAAGGAACGTCGGGGTTCATGATCTACGACGCCATCATGAGCGGCGAAGACGGCGCCATACGATCCGCTCTTTCACATCTCATCCTGCCGACCATCGTGCTCGGCACTATTCCGCTGGCCGTGATCGCGCGCATGACGCGCTCTGCCATGCTTGAGGTGCTGGGCGAGGATTATATCCGCACCGCACGCGCTAAGGGCCTTTCAGCCTGGCGTGTGGTCGGCGTCCACGCCTTGCGTAACGCGCTCATACCGGTGGTGACCGTGATCGGTTTACAGGTCGGTACATTGATGGCCGGCGCCATACTCACCGAGACCACGTTCTCTTGGCCCGGCGTCGGTAAATGGCTCGTCGAAAGCATCAACCGTCGCGACTATCCGGCACTTCAGGGCGGCGTCCTGCTGATCGCCACGCTGGTCATGATCATCAATCTCGGAGTCGATCTGCTCTATGGGCTGATCAATCCCCGCATCCGGCACAAACGCTAAGGGCGATCGACATGTCTCAAACTGCCGTCACCCCTCAAAAAGCCGTCGCCCCGCAGCATCTGATTTCGCCAGCACGCGATGTATGGCTTTCATTGCGCGCCAATTATGGTGCCATGGCCGGCCTGGCAATCTTGATCGTGCTGGTATTTCTTGCAGTCTTCGCCGATATCGTTGCGCCGCATAGCCCAATCGAACAATTCCGTGAAAACTTCCTGCAGCCGCCGGCCTGGGCGGAAGGCGGCTCGTGGTCATTTCTACTCGGCACCGATGATGTCGGCCGTGATGTGCTCTCCCGTCTCATCTACGGAGCGCGCCTGTCACTCATTATCGGTACGATCGTGGTGACATTGTCGCTGGCACTTGGTATCGGTTTCGGCCTCTTTGCTGGTTTCTATCGTGGTCCAGTCGATATTGGCATCATGCGCTTCATGGACATCATTCTGTCCATCCCCAGTCTGCTGTTATCGATCGTCATCGTCGCGATCCTCGGGCCTAGTCTTGTCAATGCCATGATTGCCGTCGCGATCACATATGTGCCGCATTACGCACGATTGACGCGCGCCGCCGTCATCACGGAGCTCTCCAAGGAATACGTGACGGCATCCCGCGTCGCCGGTGCCTCGACCACGCGTCTGATGCTCGATACCGTGCTGCCCAATTGCATGGCGCCGCTCATCATTCAGGCAACCTTGTCGTTCTCGA
>CAYOYT010000215.1:0-5090 GCA_964408245.1 uncultured Dongia sp.
CCCAGCGACATGGCCAGCGTTTGCTGCAACTTGTCGACGGCGCCAAGACGCTCGGCCACTTCAGCAACCTTGCCCATGCCAACGGTCTGCGCCATGCGGATGGTCATCAGATTCCGGGAATGCTGCAGGCCTTGGCGCATCGTGGCTGGCCCGAGGAAGTTTTTCTCGAAATTTTCCGGCTGCCATAGTGGCAGGCCCGGCCCCTGATCGATCGCGATCGGCGCGTCCAGAATGATGGTCGAGGGTGTGTAACCTGCCTCGAGCGCTGCCAGATAGACGATTGGTTTAAAGCTTGAACCCGGCTGCCGCATCGCCTGGGTTGCACGGTTGAATTCGCTCTGCTTGTAGGACCAGCCACCGGTCATGGCGAGAACGCGGCCGGTATGTGGGTCCATGGCGATGAGCGCGCCGGAGATTTCCGGCACCTGGCGCAGCAGATAGACCGAAAGACCGTCCTCCTTCTGCTGTCTGTCTCTGCCCGTCGAGGTATCGAGATCCTCGACGTCATCCGCCTTATCCTTCTGTGAAACCTTAGCTTCGACGGCAATCACGTCACCGATCTTGAAAACATCGCTGATATTTTTTACTGCCCCGCCAACCCTGCCTTCAGGCGAACGCCGCCTGGCCCAGGCCAGGTCTTCGAGTTCGATAATGCCCTCCGCACCGTCTATGAAACCGATTTTGGCCTGGCCTTTTGCAACCTCCAGCACCATGGCTGGCTTCCACTCATAGAGCCATGGCACGTTACCGAGCTTCGCTAACGTCTTTTGCCAATCGCCGAGGTTGTCAGCATGCGCGAGCGGGCCACGATATCCCTGAGTACGGTCATAGGAAAGGAGATGCTTGCGCAAAGTGCGGTCGGCGATCTCTTGCAGATTGGCGTCGACCGTCGCCTTCACCGTGAGACCTTTTTTGTAGAGTCCGTCTTCGCCAAAACGTTGCACCAATTCACGGCGCACTTCTTCGGCAAAGTAATCAGCCTCGAAGCGTTCGCCGGTGCTGCGCGCACGCTGCTGCAACGGTGTAGCTTTCGCTTCCTCTGACTCGATATCCGTGAGATGGCCGTCTTCCAACATACGCGAGATGACCCAGTTGCGCCGCGATTTGGCGGCTTCTGGAAACTTGGTCATCGAATAATTATTGGGCGCTTTCGGTAGAGCTGCGAGATAGGCGGCCTCGGCGACAGTCAATTCATCGAGCGACTTGTTGAAATAGTTGAGCGCCGCGGCGGCGACGCCGTAATTACCCTGACCGAGATAGATCTGGTTAAGATAAAGCTCGAGGATGCGGTCCTTGGAAAAGGCTTTCTCGATGCGCAGCGCCAGGATCGCTTCCTTGATCTTGCGATCGAGTGAACGTTCGTTGGTAAGCAGGAAGTTCTTTGTCACCTGCTGTGTGATGGTCGAGGCACCTACCGGCCGCTTGTCCGAGCCGTAATTCTTGATATTGATGAAGATCGCGTTGATGAGGCCAGGAATGTCGATACCCGAATGGGTGTAGAAGGATTTGTCCTCGGCGGCGAGGAAGGCATTGATCACACGCTTCGGAATGACCTTGATCGGCACAAAAACGCGGTTCTCGACCGCATATTCCGCGAGGAGCCGCCCGTCGCCTCCATAGATGCGGGTCGTAACCGGCGGATCGTAAGCGGCAAGCTGATAATAATCCGGCAGACCCTGCGAATAATGCCCATAGACCAGCCACGCACCGATGGCACCGATGGTCGCCAGCACCATGAAGATACCGACAAAGAAGGAAAGAAGACGCGTCAATCGGGTCATATTCTTCGGCTTTTCGTTACAAAGGTCTAGCAAGCATTAGGATCGGTAAGCGTTAAAGAGCCGGAGGCAGTCATATCAGGCTGAGTTTATCTCTGGCTGGCGCTTCACTCGACTGTCCGTAGGCTGCTTCGCGTAAGGCAGGGATGGCACAAGATCAAGGCAATTTTACGACCTTTAGGCTAGGTCTGTCGCGCTCTGCATCAACGGCTTTTGCAACGAAAGCCGGATTTAGCAAATCGTTCCCACGCAAAGACTTAAGAAAACGCGCAGATTCAGGTCCGGCGGATGCTGTCTTGCCAATCAAAGAATGACTGAATGGCGCCGGAAATGGCGCGGGCGAGCCCCTTCTGATGCGATTTGTTCGTCAGGAGCCGCTGATCCTCGCTTGACGAGATATAGCCCATTTCCAAAAGGATCGAGGGTATATCTGGCGCTTTCAAGACCGCAAAGCCGGCATAACGGTGGCTTTGCTCCAGCATCAACGTGTCTTTCTTAAGCGATTTCACCAGCATTTTGGCAAAACGCGCCGAGAGATTGGTGGTCTCGCGTTGCGCCAGGTCGATGAGAATACCGGTCACCAACTTGCTTTCATTGGTGAGATCGACACCCGCGATGACATCCGATTTATTTTCCTTGGCAGCCAATGCCTCGGCCTCGGAATCCGACGCGGTTTCGGAGAGGGTGTAAACAGAGGCGCCGCGCGTCCTTGAATTTGCATGGCTGTCGGCATGGAGCGAAATAAAGAGGTCAGCAGAATCGTCACGTGCCAGCTTGAAGCGATCGCGCAAGGGAATATAGACGTCCTTGTCGCGCGTCAGCTCGACCCGAAAGCGGCCGGTAGCCAACAATTCTTTTTTCAGCGCCTTAGCGACGGCCAGGGTAATGGTTTTTTCCATCGTCCCATTGCCAATGGCACCGGGATCGATGCCACCATGGCCCGGATCGATGATGATCAATGGCTTGTGCTTGACGCTCTTCTTCAGCACCTCGTCGCCTGGTTTTAATGTCGGAACCAGGATCGCAACGTCGTTTGACTTAGCCTTAGGCACCACAATCTCGTCGGTGGTCTTGGCAGCGACCTGGACCGCCATCGGATCAGGATCATCGCTCGGCGCCGTATTTTCGACCGGTCCCTCCTGAAGGATGGCCGGCTGCTTCATCGCCACGACCTGATGTGTCTCGGCCTTGGCCGCGATCGGGGTGGCCTGAGCGCTGCCGTCACTTGCAAAGAGTGTGCGCTTAATCTGGCCTTGGAAGCCCGCCACGTCTGATGGCTTTAGATCGATCAGCAGTCGTCTGGGCAGTTTTGCGGTTTTGTCGAGAAGGGTCACTTGCGCCACCACGGCGGGTGACGAGAGATCGAGTACGATGCGAGAGGTGCCAACCTTGAATAGGCCGTAACGCATCGCGGCAACGAGTCCGCGGCCCTGCAGTTTGCGTCCGGAGGGGATTTGCCAATCAACCTCGTCGAGATCGATGACGACGCGCTGTGGGTCAGGCAAAGCAAAGACCTTAAAGCTTGTCGCCGCCGTGAGGTCGAGGACGACACGGGTAACCTCAGGCTCGACACCGAGCTTGGCATCCGTGACGGCGGTTTTGGCCCAAGCGTCTGGCGCGGCCAGCAAAATCACAGCCAATAGGAGCCCGGCAAAGTGCAGGCAAACGCGCCTTGGCGCGATAAAAATGTGGCTCTTCCGCATGTTGCCGGTTCGTTGCGTTAATCTTCCGCAATATAATCCAGTAACTACCTGAAAGGCAACAAGATATTGAACTCGCCTAAGAATTAGGCAGGCTGGACGATCGAAATGGCTCGCAGACACGCATCGCTGGAGATGGGCAATTGCAGTTGTGTTGCCGGTGCATGGCCATTATGGTGACGATCCGCGACCGTTCGGATCGCCTCAGACTGCCAAAATTGACCGGCTGGGGAACGAATCGACGGTCGGTCGTGAGCCTGGTTGTTGACCGCCAATTGCCCCGATACTGCGTTTCCGGGGCCGGCCGAGAACTAGGCAGCGCTTACGCTGGACAGGGTCGCTCCCGACCTGAGACGGACCGGAGCCGGATTTTGTTCTGCAGCCAAACAACAGGTTGACATGAAGCCACCCTGCCATTCAACAACCCTTTTCGCGCCGCCGATCGCTGTGGAAGCCATCGACGCTGGGCGCGTCACGGAGCTATATATCTATGACCAAAATAATGCTGATCGACGCCACCCACCCGGAAGAAACCCGCGTTGCCGTGGTGGATGGCCGCAAGCTTGAAGAATTCGACGTCGAAGTCGCCAGCCGGCATCCGCTCAAAGGCAACATCTATCTCGCCAAGGTAACCAGGGTCGAACCGTCCCTGCAGGCCGCCTTTGTGGAATATGGCGGCAATCGCCACGGCTTCCTGGCCTTCAGCGAAATCCATCCCGATTACTACCGCATTCCAGTGGCCGACCGCGAAGCCCTGATGCGTGAAGATATCGAAGAAGCAGAAGAGGAAGAGCAGCACCATCGCGGTCGCCGCGACCGCAATCGTAGCCGCCGTCGCGAACGCCCCAGCAACGGCAACAGCGAAGACGGCGCTCTGGCCGAAGCTTCTGATGAGCATGATCATGATCACGGGCATGATCATGATGATCACGGCGATGATCACCGGCGTGATCATGAGCACGACCATGGTCCGGAAATCGGTGGCGTTCCCACTCTCGATCACGACAATCCTGCTTCTGCCCCAGAACAAGCGCCGGCCACCAACGTCCAGGTGATGCCGCTTTCCACTGACCATGATAGCCTGCGCAGCGAACCGATCGCTGAAGCCGACGAATTAACTGAGTCAGCGCCTATAACAAAAGAGCCCATCGTTGAAGTGCCCATCATTCAAGTGCCGGGCGCAGAAGTCATTGAGTTCCCACAGAGTGATATCGACGTGCCGACAGCATACTTGGGCGATATCGTCGAAGTCGCGCATCAGCCCGAAGTTATTGACACCGTAGGCGGCGAGGAGGCGAGCCAAGCCGACGACGCTGAAGAGGAAGACGACGACGATTCCGACCGCCGCCGCCGTCAGCGCCATCTACGCCGCTATAAAATTCAAGAAGTCATCAAGCGTCGCCAGATCCTGCTGGTTCAGGTAACTAAGGAAGAGCGTGGCAACAAGGGCGCAGCCCTCACCACCTATATGTCGCTTGCCGGTCGCTATTGTGTGTTGATGCCCAACACTGATCGTGGCGGCGGGATTTCACGTCGCATCACCTCGGTCGCCGATCGTAAGCGCCTTAAGTCGATCGTCGATGAACTGGATCCGCCGGAAGGTATGGCGGTC
>CAYOYT010000216.1:0-5069 GCA_964408245.1 uncultured Dongia sp.
CTATGAAGCAGAACTATTCAATTTTCAGCTTGGTCAGAAACGCTCTCGGTTACCATCAAGGCTGGCAGGAAGCCTGGCGCAGCCCTGTGCCGAAACCGGAATATGATGTCATTATTATCGGCGGCGGGGGCCACGGATTGGCGACGGCCTATTACCTCGCCAAGGAACACGGCATAACCAATGTGGCTGTGGTAGAAAAAGGTTGGATCGGCGGTGGTAATACCGGCCGCAATACGACGATCGTGCGATCCAATTATCTGTGGGATGAATCAGCGCATCTCTATGAACACTCGCTGAAGCTGTTCGAAGGCCTCACTCAGGATCTCAATTATAACGTCATGTTCAGCCAGCGCGGGCTGATGAACCTCGCACATACACAACACGACATGCAGGCTCTGCGACGCCGTGTCTATGCTATCCAGCTCAATGGTATCGACAGTGAAATCCTGACGCCGGCGCAGATCAAGGAGATGGTGCCAATCCTCGATTGCTCGTCGAAAGCGCGCTATCCAATCATGGGCGCCTCGCTACAGCGCCGTGGTGGCGTCGCGCGTCACGATGCTGTTGCTTGGGGGTTTGCCCGCAAAGCAGATGAGCGCGGCGTTGACATCCTACAGAATACCGAAGTCACCGGTTTCAAGATCGTCAATGGCGTCGTAAAAGGAGTCGAGACGAACCGAGGCTTCATCGGTGCCAAGAAAGTCGGCATCGTCGTGGCCGGCCATTCCGGAGTCATGGCTGGCCTGGCCGGTTTCCGTCTGCCCGTCGAAAGCCATCCACTGCAAGCACTTGTTTCCGAGCCGATTAAACCGATCCTCGACACCGTCGTTATGTCACCCCAGGTCCACGTCTATGTCAGCCAATCTGACAAAGGCGAATTGGTGTTAGGCGCTGGCATCGACGCCTACAATTCCTACGCCCAGGTAGGTTCGCCCTTCATTATTGAAAATCAACTCAATGCGTTGACAGATCTTTTTCCCTGTTTCGGCCGTCTGCGCATGCTGCGTCAATGGGGCGGTATCGTCGACACCTGCCCAGACGCCTCGCCCATCATTGGCAAGACACCAGTCGATAACCTTTTCATCAATTGCGGTTGGGGTACCGGCGGCTTTAAGGCGACGCCCGGCTCGGGCAATGTCTTTGCTCATACCATCGCGCGCGGTGAGCCGCATTCGCTGGCTGTACCTTTCGCGCTGGAGCGTTTCACAACGGGTTATCTCATCGACGAACACGGCGCCGCCGGCGTCGCGCACTAATTCAAGCTGACGAGAAAATCAGATGCTTCTCATCTCCTGTCCCTTTTGTGGTCCTCGCGACGAGCATGAATTTGCTTACGGCCACGAAGCGCATATCGCACGACCGACACTGGAACAGCAGCAAACCATGAGCGACGCCGAATGGGCCGACTACCTGTTCATGCGCAAAAACCCTAAGGGCGTTCATTTTGAGCGCTGGGTGCATAGCCGCGGCTGTCGACAGTGGTTCAACGTCGCGCGGCATACCGTGACGCACGAAATCATCAAGGTCTATAAAATGGGCGAACCGGCCCCAAAGCTGGAGCAGAAGTAATATGAACCCGCAGAAGAACCGGATTGCTGTCGGTGGCCGCATCGATCGATCGAAGCCGGTGCGCTTCAGCTTCGACGGCAAGACCTATTACGGTTATCAAGGCGACACACTGGCCTCCGCTCTCCTTGCCAATGGCGTGACCCTGGTAGGGCGCAGCTTCAAATATCATCGCCCGCGCGGCATTGTGACGGCCGGTCCTGAAGAACCGAACGCCTTGGTCGAGGTCGGTACGGGCGCCTATCGCGAGCCAAACACCCGCGCGCCTCAGATCGAACTATATGACGGTCTCGTCACGCACAGCCAAAACCGTTGGCCGAGCCTCGATTTCGATATTGGTGCAATCAATTCCGTCGCCAGCCGCCTCATTCCGTCTGGTTTTTATTACAAAACTTTCAAGTGGCCGAAGGATGGTTGGCTGTTCTACGAAAAGTTCATCCGCCGTGCTGCTGGCCTCGGCACGGGTTCGACCGAGACCGACCCAGATCGCTATGACAAGGTCTATAGCCATTGCGACGTGCTTATCGTTGGAGCCGGTCCCGCCGGCCTCGCGGCCGCCCTGGCTGCTGGCCGCTCGGGCGCTCGCGTTGTACTGGCAGATGAGCAATCCGAGCTAGGCGGCTCACTACTCTCTGAACGTGACCGCATGATCGACGGCAAGCCGGTCAGCGAGTGGGTCGAAGCAGCGAAAGCTGAACTCGCCGGCATGACGGAAGTCCGCGTGCTGACACGTACGACCGCCTTCGCTTATCTCGATGCCAATATGCTAAGTCTTGTCGAGCGTCTCACTGACCATATTGGACAGAGCGCCAAGGGTCCGCGCCAACGTCTGTGGCGTATACGTGCCAAGGAAGTGATCCTGGCGACCGGCGCTATCGAACGGCCGCTGGTCTATAGCGATAATGATCGACCGGGTTGCATGCTGGCCTCGGCCGCTCGTACCTATGTGAACCGCTATGGTACAATGCCGGGTCAACGCGTGGTCATCATGACCAATAACGACACGGCCTATCAAACGGCGCTAGACCTCACCGCCGCCGGCGTATCGGTCGCAGCCGTCGTCGATCTACGCGCTCATCCTAAAGGGGCCCTACCCCAGGCCGCCCGTGCTAAGGGGATCGAGGTCATCGACAACTCGGCGATCACCCAAGTAAAAGGTACCAAGCAAATTCGTGAGGTCGAGGTACAACACCTCACCAATGATGCCACCGGCGTGGTCGGGTCTGCTCGCCACATCTATTGCGACACGGTATTGAGTTCGGGTGGCTGGCAGCCAACCGTACATCTACATTCGCATACACGCGCTAAAGTCGTGTGGGATGACAGCATTCAGGCCTTCATTCCAGGTCCGATCATGCCCGGTCAAAATAACCGCTCGGTTGGATCCGCACGCGGTATTTTCGGTCTAGATGCTAGTTTGAAGGATGGCCATGAGGCGGGTGCCGAAGCGGCAGAAAAATTTGGCTTCAGCCGCGTTACTGGCAACGTACCAAGTGCCATAGCCGAGCCGGAGAGTCAGACGCTCCGCGCTGTCTGGATCGTTCCCTCCAACGTCCCTGTGGGTCAGGGCGGCAAGCATTTCGTCGACTATCAGAACGACGTCACTGCCGCTGACGTGCAGCTAGCACATCGCGAAGGATATCTCTCGGTCGAGCATCTGAAACGCTACACCACGATGGGTATGGCGACGGACCAAGGCAAGACCAGTAATGTCAACGCGCTTGCCATCATGGCGGGCCTCAAGAATGTATCGATTCCAGAAGTCGGCACCACGACTTTCCGCCCACCTTACACGCCCGTCACCTTTGGCGTGTTCGCAGGTCCGGACAAAGGCGACTTCCTCGATCCGATCCGCAAGACCGCCTTGCACTCGTGGCATGTCAATCGGGGTGCCCCGTTCGAATGCGTCGGCCAATGGCATCGCGCCTGGTATTACCCAAAAGCTGGCGAGACGATGCATGCCGCCGTCAACCGTGAGGTGAGGGCGACGCGCGATTCTGTTGGCATCTTTGACGCCTCGACGCTGGGCAAGATCGACATTCAGGGTCCAGATGCAGCCTGGTTCCTTAATATGGTTTACACCAACGCGTGGACCAAGCTGGAACCTGGTAAGTGTCGCTACGGCTTCATGTGCGGCGAGGACGGCATGGTGTTTGATGACGGTGTCACCAGCCGCATCTCGGAGAACCACTTCCACATGACCACCACGACTGGTGGCGCACCCCGCGTGCTTTCCTGGCTCGAGGAATGGCACCAGTGCGAGTGGCCCGACAAAAAGGTCTACTTCACGAGCGTTACCGAGCAATGGGCAGTAATCGCGCTCAATGGCCCCAACGCGCGCAAGGTGCTGCAGAAAGTTGTCGAGGACATAGATATCGCGGAAGACACCTTTCCATTCATGACTTGGCGCGATTGCAAGGTTGCCGACGTCAAAGCACGCATCTTCCGCATCAGCTTCACCGGCGCACTCTCCTTCGAGATTAACATTCCGCCGAGCTATGCCTTGCAAGTCTGGCGCGCCTTGATCGATGCGGGTGAGGAATTCAACATCACACCCTATGGCACTGAAGCGATGCATGTGCTGCGCGCCGAAAAAGGTTTCGTGATTGTCGGCCAAGAAACCGACGGCACGATGACGCCGCAAGATCTCGGCTTCGAGTGGATCATCGGCAAGGCAAAGCCTGATTTTATCGGCCGACGGTCGCACTTTAGATCCGATACCAAGCGGCTGGACCGCAAGCATCTGGTCGGCCTCCTTACCGACAATCCGACAGACGTACTGCCCGAAGGAGCGCAAGTCGTCGAGCATGTCAAAGACAAGCCACCGATGACTATGATCGGTCACGTGACCTCGAGCTATTGGAGCCCAAACGCCAACCGCTCAATCGCCATGGCGGTCATCAAAAACGGCCGCAACCGTGTAGGCCAGACTATCTATCTACCTTATGAAGGCAAGGTTGTTCCCGCCAAAATCACTAAGCCAACCTTCCTCGAAGATGGAGCCCCTGCTAATGGCTGACACCTACACCCGACGTAGCGCGCTGCAGCATTTCGGCTTGACCGCGGCCGCAGCTAAAAGCGATTTCGCAGGTGCCGATCTAGTGATCGGTGAGGCCGCACATCGCACCATCGTCAATATCCGCGGCGATGGCGGTAGTGCCTTCCAGTCTGCGGTCAAGTTGGTCACCGGCGCCGATCTGCCCATAAAGCCCAACACGACCTCGCAGGCCGGTGATTTCCGCATCCTATGGTTGGGGCCGACTGAATGGTGGGTCGTCAACGCCAACTTTGACGCGACCAAGCTCACCGACGCGCTCAAGAACGCATTGAGTGGTCAACATGCGGCGGTGATCGATGTTTCGGAAAGCCGAACAGTCATCAGCATCTCCGGTCCATCGGCGCGTGACGTGTTGGCGCGTGGGTGCAGTCTAGATCTGCACCCACGTGTCTTTGCTACTGGCCAATGTGCTCAGACTGGTCTCACGAAGGCGAACATTCTGCTC
>CAYOYT010000217.1:0-5061 GCA_964408245.1 uncultured Dongia sp.
GCACTGTCATTATTGTAGTCTGTCGCGACGTAGCGCAGACCTTTCAAGCCATTGTTATAAGCGATGTCTGAAACTTCGTAGCCTCGCGCCCGGGCTTGGGTGAGGAAATCCATCGCAAAAGCCGATAACCAATTTTCCGGTGGGCTGAAGCTGTGCCATAGACCGAACAAGCCATCGCTGCGCTGGCGATCGAGAATGCGTCCGATCGCTGCCTGCACTTCCTTGGGATCACTTTTGGCGTATTTGTTCTCGAGGCTCCAAATTTCTGCCACCTCGTTCGTGAAAAGTAACGGAAAGGCAACGCTGGTGGTCTGCTCGAGGCAGCCATAAGGGTAATGATAAAGTTCCGCCAGCACGCTCTGCACATCGAGGTTAGGATGAGGATTGAAAGAAAGCCTTAAATCCGCCGTCTCGGGCAAGAAATCTGCCATCGCATTGGCCGATATCTTCAACGGTGCGTCTGGCAGCAGACGCTGCGTAAGCGTCTGACTAATAGCTGCCTGACCAGCGCGTACAGGCAAATTGATTTCCCGGGTTAGAGCAAATCCATCCGGTCCTTTCATGACCATCGTGACGTGTCCATCACCCACGGCAAGCCCCTGTACACCGGCTCGCCAATCATGACTGGCACCCTTCTTTAGTTCGACCTCAATATGCTTCTCACCCGTGAAGCGCAGATTGTCCGTACTGCTAAGGTCGATCTGATAAAGTCCTTCAGCGCCTTCGAGATTCTGTAGCGACAAAGAGACATTACTGCTGTCACCAGGCGCCAGAAAACGTGCGGCAGATGCTAAGGCAACGACAGGATCACGTACGACCAACGGCGCTTCAGCAGAGCCCACGTTCTGATCACTCCAGGCAACTGCCATCAACCGGAGGCGGCCGTTGTAATCTGGCACCTCGAATTTAACTGTCGCCTTCCCTTTTGCATCAAGCTTCACGATGCCAGAAAAGAGTGCCACTAGTTTAATTTCCTTGGGCGCACCGCGTTTGGCGAGATTCTCACCGTCGCCACCGCTGCGGATAGTACCGCGCTTGCCTTCCTTGCCGTCGATGAGTTGGCCGTAGAGATCACGGATTTCGACGCCCAAGCGGCGCTTTCCGAAATAATGATCGACCGGATCAGGCGTTTCGAAATCAGTCAATTGAAGAATACCTTCATCGACAGCAGCTACAGTGAGATAGGCCGCCTTTCCGGACAGGTTTGCGACCGTCACTGGGATTTCGACCGACTGGCGCGGCTTCATGGTCTCGGGAACCGTCATCGAAACTTGCAGCGTCCGTGGCTTCGGATCAATGGCAAGCCAGGCAAGGCCAATCGCACGACCTGGTCCGTGCTCATTCTTCTTACCGGCACGATAGGCATTGACCAGCACATAAGCCCCAGCGCCCCATTTTTTATTGACCGGGATGGTGATCGACTTGCCGTCTTTTGGAATGGACACGCCAAAGCTGTCGATGACATGGTCGGTGGCGATTGTGACCTGCGCTTCTCCGGCAAAGGGCGCGCTCAGCCGAAGTTCAGCTTTGTCACCCACCTGATAAAGTTCCTTATCGGCGACGACCTGCATTTTGTCCGGCGTCCCACCCGTCCCTGGCGCCGATGACCAACCCGCATAGAAGCGCACCGAACTGGCAGCGCCAGTCGCAGAATCGAATACCTCGAGACGATAACGCCCCCAATCGACCTTCAAACTGAGTTTGCCGGGCTGATCCTGCGCTAAATCGATCTTGCCAGTCGACGATTCGGCGTCGCGAACGACATAGTCATAGTCCCAGCGATTGTCGCGATAATACCAGACGTAGTCCCAGTCCTCGCGTACCAGACGATAGGAGAAATTGGGTTGGGCTTTGGGTTTTCCATCGGCGCCGATTGCGAGTATTTCGAAACCAGCCTGCCCACCCTCTGGCGCCTCGTCATTGGCAAAGAGTGGCTTAATGCCAATGTACAGATCCTTGTTCCGGATCGGCTTGGTCAGCGTTTCAATAACGGGGCGGCCACCGAACTCATAGACTTCCACCCGCAAGGTCGCTGCCAATGGCACTTGCGATTCCGGCACGGTATCAAACGACATATCGAGTTCGAGATGTCCCTGAGCATCTGTCGTCGTATCGTCATAAGTGAGCCGTTCGGCCTCAATCTTCTCGTCCGCAAGGCCGAAGCGATAGCCGGGAAGTTCCGGAAACGGCGCAGGATCAGCTGCGATCACGACCTCGCTCTTGACCGACAAGTTGGCCGCTGGTGCACCATAGAGATATTTCGCGTCGATCTGGACCGGCAGTGGTGATGTCGGCGTCAATATATCGACCGCCGCCGTCAGTTTCGCCTCGATACGCGCGGGGATGACGTCCTCGACCAAGAATTGCGTACTCGCAAGAGCAGCGCCCTCGGGATCGAGATAGGCCTCAAGTGTCCACGGGCCGGTGCGTGCGGAAGATGGCAGCTCGACATCAAGACTATAACCGCCGCCGGTATCAGCAACATCGACAAACCGTTTCGCCTCTATACCATCTGGACGCAGCAGGCGAAATGTCAGCTTCTGCCCTTCCAGCGTGACCGCAGAAGGATTGCGCGACAGCGCCATGACATGTGCCGTTTCGCCCGGTCGGTAGACGCCGCGATCGGTGTAAAAGAAAATATCGACATCTTGCGGCATCATCCGACCGCCAACACCGCGATCGGAGAGGTCGAAGGCTGGACCGCTAATATCGAGAAAACTAAAATCACCGTCGCGGCGGAAAGCCATAATTGCCGTCGCTGTCTGACCGCCAGAGCCGCGTATCAAACCGGGGTCGAAATGAGCCATACCCGCGGTATCAGTCAGGACCTTGCCGATCACCTCGTTATTGCGCGCAATCAGGCGCAGTTCGAGCCTATGAATTGCCCGGCCCGTCTCGAGCGAACGAGCCTGTAAGTTGAGACCATCCTTACCACTGAAAGCAGTGAGGCCAACGTCAGAAACGATCAACCACTGTGTGGCCAGGGGCTGCCAGCGCCAAGAGTAATCATCCTGATTTTTCTCATCGGCCGCGTTATAAGCCATTAGAATATAGATTCCAGGCTTAGTATCCGGGACGACTTCGTCGATCGGAAAGGCAGTCACGACTCTCTTGTTGCGGTCGTTGGCAATGTCCATCTCGCCGATCCAAACTTCTTCGCCGGATTTATTGGCAATGCTGTCGCGGTTATAATCTTCGAGATTATTGAGGAAGCGGCCTTCATATAGTTCGTTGATCAAGTTCCGATCATTAATGCGCATAAGCCGCAGTTTAGCTTTATCGACATTGACCGTGATCAGCGGTACGCCCGTGCTGCCAATCTTAGGCAGAACATAAGCTTGATTGCGGAAACCGACGCTAGGCGCCCGGTCGCCGACAACAAATGCCCATTCCTCATTCTGCGTAAGCTTCTGCTCATCAAGGGCCGACAGCCCCTTCAGCACCGTAATTTTGTAAGACTGACCAAAAGCTAGGTTGCCGACGCAAAGCTGTGAACCGGACACACGGTATGTAGCCTTTGTCTCCGGCTCTATACGGACGTAATCCTCGTACTTGACCGTATCCGACGTTGCCAGATCACCGCGGAATTCAAGGCAGGCTTCCGGCGTTTCGCCATCGGTGTTGAGCTTGGTGGTGGTCAGCGAGAATGCGAGTGCCTCACGGATCTGCTCGGCGCGGCTCGCCGCCTGTTGGTCGTAATTGTATTGTTGTGCTTGTTCGTAGGCAGTCAGTGCTAAGCGCTTGTCATCCAGATTATCGAATTGCTTGGCGACCATGATCATGGACAATGCCTGCAAGTCATATTGGTTGGTCTCGACAAAAGCACGATAGGCGGCAAGGGCAGCATTGCGCCTCTCTCCGGCGCCTTCCAGCAAGTTTGCCAAGGCGATCCAGCTATCGTAACTCTCGTCACCTAAACCAATAGCGCGGGCGCGAAGGGCGGCAGCTTGCTGAAAGCGTCGTGCAATTGCTTCCAACTGCGATTGTTGAACCAGGACATCAATGCGACGCGGGTCCTCCCCCTTTGCCGCCGCGATAATTTCTGTCCGATACACCGCCGCTTCCCGCGCGATGTCGGTGAGGTCGATGGCTTTAGCTGCATGTGGAAGGAGGAGCTGGAAGGCGATGAGCATAAGAAAAGCAAGCCGGCTAATGAGCGCGCGCATGTTAATGTTCCCACATGAACGATTATGGCTGTCGAATGGTCATCAAGGTCGGGTGGCCAAAGCCTGACCTTAATCGATTTGCCGGTCTTGCAAACCTATTGGCCAAATTATAGCGTCGGCGAAACAGTTTGATAGATGGTGTTTGCGATGGGACTTGGATATCGATACGCGTTTCGGAATTATTGAATGCCTTGGCGCTGGCTGATTCAATTGTTAAGGTCTGCCCGCTATGAATGATATTCTTCATCCTGCTCCGCCCCGCACCTGGTTGATCCTGGGCGAGCGCGCCGGCGACAATGCCCAAGTCCTGGCGCTGGGACGCGCCCTTGGTTGGCCGACCGAGGTTAAGCAGATCCGTTATGACCAAAGCTGCCAGGTTGATTTCAAGGACCGTGGAACCAGCCTTACCGGGGTGGATATGGCGGCGAGCGATCCGCTGTCCGCACCGTGGCCCGACGCCATCGTCGCCATCGGCCGGCGCTCGGTACCGGTGACCCGCTGGATCCGTGCTCAAGCGGGCAAGCGCGTTCTTCACATCCATCTAGGACGGCCTCGCGTTGACCTTGCGCTCTTCGATCTCGTTGTCACGACTCCTCAATACAACTTACCCGAGGTCGAGAATGTGATTGAAGTCACTCTCCCTCTGGTTTCCGTTGACGCCGATGCCCTCGGGCGCGCCGCAGCCAGCTGGCACGACCGCTTTGCCACCCTGCCCAGACCATGGACTGCCGTCATGGTTGGAGGGCCAACCTCACAGCTGGCCTTCGGCCCTGAAGAGGCCCAGCGCCTGATCGTTGAACTCATCGCTCATGCCAACGATGAGGATAGTTTGATCGTTACCACTTCGCCTCGCACGCCAGCAGATGTGACGTCGGCACTTCAGACCGGGCTGCAG
>CAYOYT010000218.1:0-5041 GCA_964408245.1 uncultured Dongia sp.
CAGCAATTCCTGATCGGCTGATGAAAGGGGCACCAAATCGATTCCTTGCTAAAAAACGTGTCAGCACATGATGCCGCAAGTGCGAGATATCGGCAATCGCCTTACCATTTATGAAACACGAAGAAGCCGGCGGCCGCGATAAGGACGAAACCAACCATGTGGTTCCAGCGGATCGCCTCACCGAGATAGGTAATGGAAAAGATACAAAAAACGATGAGGGTGATGATTTCCTGCATCGTCTTCAACTCGGCCGCAGAATAGATGCTGTGGCCGATGCGGTTCGCCGGGATGGCAAAGCAATATTCGATAAAAGCGATGCCCCAGGATGCGAGGATGACGATCCAAAGAGGCTTCGAGGTAAATTTGAGATGCCCATACCAAGCAAAGGTCATGAAGACGTTGGAAATGCAGAGGAGGACAATGGGTGTCAGTTGAGGCGTCAAGAAGGACGGCATGTGGGTTTCCTAGGACATGAGGCGGGATTCAGACCGCTTCTAGCAAAGCTTGGCCTCAAGCAGCAATCGGCCGAAGGCCGATTATAGGCCGTCTGCTCAGAAATTGGCCACTAACCTCGTGTAAAATCTGGATTTGCACACAAAGCGGGGCACACCCGCCATTTCCGTCTATTGTCGGCAGCTGGGGTAGTTCTTAATTTCTCCAAGAATGGGATGGGATAAAGCCGTTCAGCACCGCCCGTCGCGCTCAATCAATCAATACATAAACCGACTTAAACGAGTGATAGGTAAACCCCATGGCCAAGCTTCTTGATCCCATTACCATCGGCGCTCTTAAGCTGCCGAATCGTGTTTTCCTTGCACCACTGACTCGCTCGCGCGCTGGCGCTGGCCGCGTTGCCAATGAGCTGATGCGTGACTATTACGCCCAACGTGCCACTGCTGGCCTCATTCTTACGGAGGCAACGTCGGTGACGCCGCAGGGCGTCGGCTATGCCGATACGCCGGGTATCTGGTCGGAGGAGCAGGTTGCTGGTTGGCGCAAGGTCACCGATGGTGTGCATGCTGCTGGTGGGCACATCTTTGTGCAGTTGTGGCATGTCGGGCGAATATCTGATCCGATTTTCCTTAATGGGGATCTGCCGGTGGCGCCGAGTGCCATTGCACCAGCGGGCCATGTCAGCCTGGTGCGGCCGCAGCGTCCTTACGTGATACCGCGCGCGCTCAATACCGACGAGATCCCGGGTGTCGTCGCTGCTTACGCCCAAGGTGCTGAGAATGCCAAAAAGGCTGGCTTTGACGGCGTAGAGATCCACGGTGCCAATGGTTATCTGCTGGATCAATTCCTGCAAGATGGCACCAATAAACGCACGGACGGATATGGCGGTTCGATCGAGAACCGTGCGCGTTTGATGCTGGAAGCCGTTGATGCCGCGATCAAGGTTTGGGGACCAGGTCGCGTCGGTCTGCATTTGGCGCCGCGCCGCGATTCCCACGATATGAGCGATTCAGCGCCAGGGCAGACTTTCGGCTATGTCGCCGAGCAGGTCGGCAAGCGCCGCATTGCGTTCATTGGCGCGCGCGAGCATCAGGGTTCTGACAGCCTGGGACCGTCGCTGCGGAAGGCATTCGGCGGTATCTATGTGGCCAATGAAGGCTTCACTCACGAAAGCGCAGAGGCCATCCTGGCCAAAGGTGATGCCGATGCCGTGGCCTTTGGCAAGCAATTCATCGCTAATCCCGATCTGCCAAGGCGTTTTGCCATTGGCGCCGAGCTCAACGAATGGGATGCGAGCACATTCTATTCCGGCGGTGCCAAAGGTTACACTGATTACCCGGCACTCGATTTGGTCGAGGCCTAATCAGTCTCTAAAAGCGATTGGCGTAAGCCCGCGGGAGCCACCGCGGGCTTTTTCCTTATTGGAGCGTAAAACTCACCTGAATTATGAGTTTTCCAGTCTTCACCCTGGTCGTACCCTTGGCATAGTTACCAGCATTCCAACGGCCTCTCGAGCGGGGGCAACTATTTGACCAGAAGGATCCCGGTATTATGAAATCGCAGGCGCGCGTGGTCGTCATCGGTGGCGGTGTCGTGGGTGTAAGCGTTCTCTATCACCTGACCAAGCGCGGCTGGACCGATGTGATGCTGGTGGAGCGCTCGGAACTAACCTCCGGCTCGACCTGGCATGCCGCTGGCGGCATGCATACGATCAACGGCGATCCCAACATGTCCCATCTTCAGGCTTATACGGTGAAGCTCTATGACGAATTAGAGCGGGAATCCGGCCAATCTTGCGGCATGCACCGGGTAGGCTGCCTCTATCTCGCTGGTACGCAAGCACGCGCTGAATATTTTAAGACGGAACTTGCCAAGGCGCATTACCTCGGCATCGGCCTTCATGAGGTCAGCATGGACGAGGTGAAGAAGATCAATCCACTGGTCGATACCTCGAAATTTACCAAGGCAATGTTCGACCCAGCGGATGGTCATGTCGATCCCTCCAGTGTCACGCATGCGTATGCCAAGGCTGCCAAGAACAAAGGCGCCACAATCTCATTGCGCAATCCAGTGCTGGAACTGAAACAGAAATCCAGTGGTCATTGGCTGATCGTGACCAAGGAAGGCACAATTGAAGCTGAATACGTGGTGAATGCTGCCGGCCTATGGGCGCGCGAAGTCGGGCGACTTGCCGGCATCGATCTACCGATCCTTCCTATGGAGCATGAATATATCGTCACAAATGCCATCCCGGAAGTCGAGGCGCTGGATCACGAGATCCCGATGACAATCGACTTCGAGGGTGAGAGTTATCTGCGGCAAGAGCAGAAAGGTCTCCTCATCGGCACTTATGAGCATGATTGCCGCCATTGGGCGCTGACCGGCACACCGCAAGATTTCGGTCATGAGCTGCTGCAGGAAGACGTCGATCGCATCTGGTCGGCGCTCGAATTTGCGATGACCCGCTATCCCTGCCTCGAGAAGGGCGGCATCAAGCGCACCATAAATGGCCCGATGGTCTTCTCTCCTGACGGTAACCCGCTGGTCGGTCCGGTACCGGGTCTCACAAACTATTTTACGGCCTGCGGCGTCATGGCAGGTTTTAGCCAGGGTGGTGGCGTCGGCATGGTGGTTGCGAACTGGATCATCGATGGCGAACCAGGGCTGGATGTGTTCGCGATGGATGTGGCGCGGTTTGGTCCGCATAATAACCGCGCCTTCACCATTGAGAGGACCACGGAGAATTACCGCCGCCGCTTTACAATGACCTTCCCCAATGAGGAATTGCCGGCGGCACGACCACTGAAGACGTCACCGATCTACCCGATCCTGAAAGGCGAGGGTGCCTTGTTCGGCGTGTCCTTCGGCTGGGAGTATCCGCTGTGGTTCGCGCCGAAAGGCACAGAACCCAAGGAGGAGCCGACCTATCGTCGCTCCAATGCGTTTAATTATGTCGCTGCCGAAGTGAAGGCCGTGCGCGAAAATGTCGGCATCTGGGAAACGTCGAGCTACGGTAAAATTGAAATTTCAGGCCTTGATGCCGCAAAATTCCTGGATCGCATGGTGAGCAACAGGCTGCCAGCCATCGGCCGTACGGTGCTCTGTCCGATGCTATCACACACAGGTCGCATCTTCGGTGATCTCACTGTGACTCGGATCGCAGAAGATGCGTTCTTGATGATCGGTTCTGGTTCCGCAGAGACCTATTACGCCCGCTGGCTCTGTGCCAATGCGAAAGGCGAGCGCGTCTCGATTCGTAACGTAACGGCCGATTATTCCGGCTTGTCGCTGACCGGCCCTAAAGCGCGTGATGTATTGCAGCAGCTTACTGAGACGGATCTCAGCCACGTTGCTTTCCCATTCCTACATGCACGTAAGATTTACGTAGGCCTCGTCGAGGCACTTGTGATCCGGGCGAGCTTCACGGGCGAACTCGGCTACGAAATCTACGTGGCGCCCCACAACTTTATCCATGTCTTCGAGCGCTTGCGGGCGGTGGGCGCAGCACATGGCTTGAAACTATTCGGCGTCAGAGCGCTTCATTCCATGCGGATAGAGAAGGCATACGGCTCCTGGGGTCGCGATTTCACCGCCGATTACAATGCGGCCGAGGCCGATTGGGGTCGTTTTGTTAAATTTGATAAGGGCGACTTTATTGGCCGTTTGGCGGCGAAAAAACAATTCAAAGAACCGCTTAATCGCAAGCTTTCGCTGCTCGAAATCAACAGCAATGAACTCGATGTTATGGGCGCCGAGCCGATTTTCGCCGACGGCAAGGCGGTGGCCCGTGTCACTTCCGGCTATTTTGGCCATTCTGTTGGTAGACAATTGGCCTTGGCCTATCTGCCAATCTCTGGCGACCAATTAGAAATCGAAGTGCTAGGCAAGCGCATTACCGCCACGCGTCTCACCGAGGCGCCTTTCGATCCAAGTTCAGTTCGCCTACGCAGCTGATCTGGTAAATATTGTAACGAAACGTTACAGCGGCGCATAGCGACATGCGCTGTTTCAATTATCACGCATCTTTGACATTTCGCCGTTACCGCCGGCGCAGATACTTATTCCCCACGAGCGACGGCCTAGACCGCCCCAACGGGCGGCCGACTACCGCTCGATGCAAGTTCGAGAATTGGGAGAATCATTATGGACACCCGTATGCTGCTCGGCGCTCTCGCTGCCACCGTGCTTATTTCCAGCACCGCCATGGCCTCGTCGACGCCGGCCGAGAAATGTACCATGCTGATCGGCCAGTGGAACGATGCCGCCAAGACCCATAAGAGCAATGCCAAGTTCGCGACAGCCGAGAAGGACGCGATGGCCGGCGAGAAGGCTTGCCATGCCAGCAAGTCGGCCATTGGTGTGAAAGATCTTACCAAGGCGCTGAATCTGCTGGGTGTGAAGCCGCAGGTGTAAGAGGATGGGACGGCCCTTTGTTCGCATTGTCGGACGGAGGGCCGTTATTATGAAGCCTAAATAAAATATTCTAAATAAGTAAAGATATTAATTGTAGATATGTAGCATATATATCTAGGGCTAAAATCCGCCTTTTTATCAGAAACATCGACCCTATCCGTCTGGACGTACTCTA
>CAYOYT010000219.1:0-5031 GCA_964408245.1 uncultured Dongia sp.
CTCCTATAGTGGCCAACGCATCGGCCAGGGCCGTGAGAATTCCAAGCAGTTTCTGCGCGAGAATGTGTCTGTTGCCAAGGAAATCGAACAAAAGATCCGTGCCAATGCGGGTCTCGTTGCTGGCGTCATGATGGATTCCGGGGGTGAAAAGGAAGAACCCGAAGATTAAGTTTTTGCCGCCGGCTTGACCGGCGGCTTAGGCTTCTCTCCGGCAAGCGCGCCGATCCGGGCTTGTGCCCAGGGCCGGCGCGTTTCGTCGTTTGGGCGCCATATTTGGCAGTGGCGATGTGAACGAGTCTTGCACTCGGCCGATTACTACTGCCGAATCCCATCACCTAACCGGACCGCCGGCGTTTAGCCGTCTGACGGGGCGGATGGCGGGCGGATGCGATGTTGACCATTGTCTTTGCTGTATTCGCAGCGTGTTTCATTTTGGAGTGCTTCTTTGCGGAATGGTCGTTGCCAAAGGTGCCGACCTGTGCGATCCGCGTCATCGGTCTCAATCTCACTCAATTGGCCGTCGTGATTGTCGCTGGTGAAGCCTGGGAGAAATGGTTCCAGGCTTAGGTCAATCTTCAACCTTGGCGCCTATCTCGGTGATGTAGCAGGCGGGCTTATCGTCTATTTCATCGCCACCTTCGTCTTTTACTGGTGGCATCGTTGGCGCCATGAATCCTGGTTCCTGTGGCGGCAATTCCACCAGATCCATCATAGCCCGCAACGGATCGAGGTCACTACGTCCCTTTTACAAGCATCCCCTCGAAATGGTGGTCAACTCGTTGATCGGAAGCGTGCTGGTCTATCTCCTGCTGGTGGGGCTATCACCGGAGGCGGATGCGGTCTATACGCTCTGCGCCGCGCTCGGCGAGTTTTTCTTTCACACTAATATCCGGACGCCGCGTTGGGTGGGTTTTGTCTTCCAACGCCCCGAAATGCACCGCATTCATCACCAAGACCGCCGGCATCGGAACAATTACGGCGACATTACTTGGTGGGACATGATGTTCAGCACCTATGAAAATCCGCGGCACTTCCAAAAAACCTGTGGCCTCGCAGAGATACAGGAGAGGCGCTTGCTGGACATGCTATGTTCAAAGACGTGCTTCAGCGCCATGATGCGGAGCGATGACCAGCCCATTCGCAAAAGTTGTACTGCCGACACTTCTTGTCCCCGCCGTCTTGCTTGCCGGCGGCAGAGCATCGCGTATGGGTGGCGGTGACAAATCTTTGCGTCTGCTAGCCGGCCGCTCGCTACTTGGCCACGTCATTCAGCAACTGAAGCCACAGGTTCGCGAATTGGTGATTAATGCGAATGGTGATCCCGGCCGATTTGCGGAGTTCGGTCTGCCTGTGGTGCCGGATGAGATCGTTGGCCAGCCAGGTCCGTTAGCCGGCATCCTCGCTGGCCTCGATTGGGCGGCGACGCAGCGCCCCGGCACCGTATATGTCCTCAGCGTGTCGACTGACTGCCCTTTCCTGCCCGTCGATCTCACTCAGCATCTTATGGAAGCTGCACGACGTGGCGCGGAGATCGCTATCGCCACCAGCAACGGTCGCTTGCATCCAGTCATCGGTCTATGGCGTGTTTCCCTGCGCGAGGATCTGAGGCACGCTATGGCCCGTGAAAATCTGCGCAAGGTCGAGGCCTTCTGTGATCGTCATCGCACCCAGACGGTAAATTTCCCAAGCACCGTGAACCTGCCGGGCGGGACCGCCGATCCCTTCTTCAATGCCAATACACCCGAAGATCTGGTGCTCGCCGAAAGTCTCCTCACTGCGCCGGTCGCCAGGTGATGTGACGCCTGAAGAGAAGAAAACGATCCGTACAGATTGTCTCATCTGTTTAGGTAACGTCGGTGACGCTGACCGGCAAAGTCGCCCTGGTGGTGCCTTGCGTATTCACATGGAAATCATCAGTTTGACCTCTCATCCGTTCCCGCCCTCAGCCTCAATATTCCAGGCGTGAACGGCGAATTTTCACGACTTTTTCTTTCGCGGAGAGACCAGTTTCGTTCATCTTATTAATCGCCGGTTAAGTATCCAGCCCTGAACATAGCCCCAGCATCATTTGAGGGAAGTCATGACGGGAACAACGAAATCTGGTCGCCTGGGTCTGCGCGCGCGCGTCATGTTGTCTGGAATTGCCGTGCTGGCTCTAGGCATTGCCGGCGCCGGCATTGCTGCCGGTTTTATGGCGTATAATCAAGCCAAGGAAGATGCAGCTGCCAATCTTACCGCGATCGCAACAGGGACAGCACTTCAAGTGACTGGAAATATTCAGCCGGCGATCGATATTGCGGAGACACTCGGCCGCGCTATAGAAGGTGGCAAGGCAAGCGGCCTTCCACGCACGGCAATCAATGGGCTTGTCGAGCCGATCATCCACGCACACAAGAACTTCGTTGGTACGACCATTTCCTTCGAACCCAACGGCTACGACAACAATGACGACGCGTTCAAGGGCGTTAAGCCAGAACAGGACGATGCTGGCCGCTTCGTTCCCTATTATTTCAACAAGAAAGACGGCACGGTCGGCGTCGATACGCTGATCATGACAATCGAGGCGGGTATCGAGAGTTGGTATCTCACGCCGATTAAGAATAATCGCACCACGTTGACGCCGCCTTATATCTATCCGGTCGAAGGCGAAAATGTGCTGATGTCGACGGTGAGCGCGCCGATGGTAGCCGACGGTAAGCCCTTCGGTATTGCTACGATCGACATGCGCCTCACAAAGCTCACTGAAATTTTGGGTGCCATAAGGCCGATGGGCACCGGACGTGTCATGCTGCTGTCCGATAACGGCATTTGGGCCGCTGTGCCCGATGGCGCTCGCCTCGGCAAGACCATCGCGGTCGATGATTACAGCGAAAAAAGCGCTGATGGTAAAGACGTGGCGAAGACTCGGGATTACGTAGCCGAGCAGGGCGTCAAAGCGATGTATGAAGCGCATCTTGCCAGCAAGACAAAGGTGCCAACAGTCGTTGAGGATAATGTCAGCGGCAATTTCTATATATTCGCGCCAATCAGTTTCGTCGGTCCGGCCGAAGTATGGACGTTGATGATCGAGGTGCCGATGGTGACGGTTCTCGCCGAGGCGCGCGAACTGATCTATACGATGATTGCGATCCTTGCTGCCGCTCTGGTGATTGGTGCAATCATTTTTGCTGTCGTCGGTGGCCGTATCGCCAAGCCGATCATCGGTCTGGCAAAGGTCACCGGTGCGGTAGCTGAGGGCAATTTCTCGGCCCAGGTGATCGGTGCCGAGCGTGGTGATGAGATTGGCGAACTAGCGCGATCTGTAGAGGTGCTAAAGCGGGGGCAGCAGGAGAAGTATCGCCTGGAAGAAGAGCATAAACTCGCTGCCGAGCGCGCCGAAGTTGAGAAACGTGCTGCCATGAAGGCTTTGGCAGACGGATTCGAGAGATCGGTGAAGAGCGTCGTCGACAACGTTACCAGTTCCGCGCAACAACTGCAGATCCATGCCCAGTCCATGGCGCAGGTGGCGGAGGGGGCGACACATCGCATTGGCGAGGCGTCCGGCGCCACCGACAATGCTTCCGGCAGTGTGGATGCCGTCGCCGCGGCGGCCGAGCAGCTTTCAGCCTCGATCAGTGAGATCAGTCGTCAGGTCGCGAGCTCTTCAGATGTCGCCCGCGCAGCTGTGGGCGAGATCGGCAAAGCCAATGACACCATGAAGAATCTGGTGGTCGTCTCCGAGCGGATCGGTGAAGTAGTGAAGCTTATCACGGCTATCGCCGAACAGACCAATCTGCTCGCTCTCAATGCCACGATCGAGGCGGCGCGAGCTGGCGAGGCGGGCAAGGGTTTTGCTGTGGTGGCGAACGAGGTTAAGGCGCTTGCTAGTCAGACCACCAAGGCGACGGAAGGTATTTCACTCGAAATCCAGGCAATCCAAAACTCGACCGACAATGTTGCCAAGGCAATGGCAGCTGTCACCGATACCATCGAGCGGATCGATGAGATTTCAAGCTCCATCGCCGCTGCGGTCGAGGAACAATCAGCTGCGACCCGCGAGATTTCATCTAACGCGCAGCAGGCTTCAGGTGGCACGCAATCGGTACGGCAGAATATCGACGGTGTGGAAACCGCCGTGCGTTCTGCTCGGGACACAGCAGCAGGCGTGCTCAATGCCGCGGAAATGATGGCGGAACAAGCAAAGTCACTTAATCGCGAGGTCGAAAGCTTTATCGCCGAGGTGCGTGCCAGCTAAAATTGCTCGACCGATCCGAGATTAGGCGATGATGCCGCCGGTAACGCGGTGGCCCGCTGGATTGCCCAACTCTTCTGTTCGCTGGCGTAAGTAGAGGCAGAGCTCGTGCGGATTTCGCACCGAGGCTATTTCGTCATAAGGAATGATATCGCCGATCGTGACACGGAAAACGCCGCCGACCTTGTTTGCTACTTCGTGCAGCAGCAAAGCGAGTCGCGCTGTCATGCTGATATGGCTGGCGATCTGGAATAGGCGGCTATTCTGTCCATGGAAAAACATTGGCACGACGGTTGCCCGGGCTGCATGGATGAGGCGCGCAGTGAAAGGTTTCCAGTCAAGATCGACCGCTTGGCGGGCGAAGGGCGTCGGCGTCGTGGCGACCCCGCCGGCCGGAAATACGATGAGGCAGCCGCCCTCGGCGAGATGCTGGCGCGCGATCGCGCGCGTTTTCAATGTCGTTGCTTGCGCGTCAGCACCAGGATCGAAATCGATCGGAAGGATATAACGTTGAATATCCGCATCGGGGGGATAGAGGCGTGCATTGGTGAGAACTTTGAAGTCGTTGCGGACGCGCTTGGCGAGATTGCCGATCATGAGGCCATCGACTAACCCGAAAGGGTGGTTGGCAACGATGACAAGTGGACCGGTCGCCGGCAGCTGCGCTAATCGGCGTACATCATAATCGAGCTGGAGCTGTAGGAGGCGCATGGCGGCCTCCCAGAAATCGGTCGAGCCGCTCATCTCCGATTGATAGAGATCATAGAGGCGCTTGAGGCGGAGTTGTCCGCTTAAGATTT
>CAYOYT010000220.1:0-1802 GCA_964408245.1 uncultured Dongia sp.
AGGAGATGACCTCGAAGCCGTTGGTCAGGCGCACCTTGGCGACCTTGCGCAGCGCGGAGTTCGGCTTCTTCGGCGTCGTGGTGTAGACGCGGGTGCACACGCCACGCTTCTGCGGGCTCGCTTCAAGCGCCGGGACCTTGTTACGGGCCTTCAGGGGCGCTCGGCCCTGGCGAATCAGCTGATTAATCGTCGGCATTACTTCTTCCTCACCTCATTCGCGCGTCCGGGCCGAGCCCATTGGCGCGAGATTTGCGCATTGCAAATGTTGCCATATGCAAACGCGACCTCATCGACTTACCGACGCTTTCGCGTCTCGATGCGGTCGCTAAAAACGCCAGATTGCTCATGCTCTTAAGGCAGAGGAGCCCTATGTCGTTCGGATGCTTAAGCGGGGACAGCGTTTAGACTGAAGGGGCGCTTTCGCGCCAAAGGTCTACCACCAGCCCCCTTAAAGGCGGGCGGAATATATTGATTCCCCTACCCCCGGTCAAGCAGAAGAATCCAGCTCGAAATCTGCTCTTTTCAACGGCTTAACAGTATTTCGATGGCGCGCGCATCGTTACCATAAGCTGGGGGCCGAAAATGACCTTACCGCTAATATTAGCTCATCAAGGTCTTTCCAAACCATATTTCAACAGAAAATAGCAATTAAATTACTTAAAATACTTGATATTTTAGTTATCTTAAACCGTTTTGATCTGTCCGATCGCTTTTGGCTTGCCAGGTGGCATCACAACCCCCGAACCAACAAAAGCATGTTTTGTGATTTACATCATAGTGGTAGCCCAAAATCACCGTCACGAATAACCATTCAATTTTTTGCGATTCGGAAAGAGATAAGCATTCAAAGACACGTCATTTGGCTGCGTTAAATCATCAATGTGGAAGACGGGATATGAAGCTGAGAACACTAGCCGTGCTTGCGGCGATCTTAAGTCAAAACTGGGTGAGTTGTTATGCCATCGCGGAGACTCCCGTTACGACGGAAAATCAGACCGGAATTGTCTTAACGATTTATAATCAGGATCTGGCGCTCATCCGCGACTCCCGCAAAGTGGCTCTCAGCAAAGGCGACAACGAGATTGCCTTCATTGACGTCTCGGCTGCCATGCGTCCTGAGACAGCCATTTTATCGACCGGCCAAAAATCTCTCAACGTGTCTGAACAAAATTTCAACTTTGATCTGTTATCGCCGCAAACGCTGCTGGAAAAATCCCTGGGTCGGACCGTTCGTGTCATTCGAATAAATCCGGCTACTGGAGAAGAGATATCAAAGAGCGCGAAGATTCTTTCAGTGTCGAATGGCAATGCCATTCTCCAAATTGGAGAAGAAATAGAAGCTCTCGATCAGGGGCGAATTATCTACGATGCCCTGCCGCCAACCCTTCGAGCTCGGCCGACACTTGTTGATAAGATATTGAGCCAAGAGGATGGAGAAATCCCAGTCGATCTCTCCTATCTTTCTGGCGGCCTCAGTTGGGCCGCAGATTATGTCGCCGAACTTTCAGATGATGAAAGCACGATCAATCTAGATGGATGGGTAACCCTCAGTAACGTGAGTGGAACGACATATAAGAATGCGAAGGTGCAGCTTGTTGCCGGCGATATAAATCAGGTTAAAAGCCTCCTATTTAAGGCAGGAAATATCGTTCCCCCGGCCAACGCAGATGTCAATATTAGCGCGCTCCCAGAACAAGCTGCGTTCGAGTATCACGCTTATAAAATTGATTCTCCCACAACTATTCAAGAGAACCAGACGAAGCAGATTGCTTTGCTTTCCGTGACAAAGATCCCAGTAAAGA
>CAYOYT010000220.1:1812-5018 GCA_964408245.1 uncultured Dongia sp.
ATGCGTCCGGCTTTGGCGAAACGCAAAAGCAGAATGCGTTTGTAAAACTGAAAATTCAAAACGATGAAAGATCGAACTTAGGGTTGCCACTGCCTAAGGGAACGATGCGGGTTTATAAAGGTCAGGGGTCAGAAGAGCATTTGTTTATTGGCGAAGACCGAATAGCTCACACACCCAAAAATGAATCGATTGATCTCTCTCTTGGCCAGGCATTCGATGTTACGGCACAAGCAAAACAAGTTGCGCACACAAAAATTGGCAGCGGCATATATGAGAACTCGTATGAAATCGAGATCGGCAATGCCAAGGCCACCGAGATCAGCGTAGATATCCAAGAAGCTTTTCCGGGAGAGTGGAAAATCTTGGATGAAGGCGTGCCTCATGAGGAAAAAGACGCTCACACAGCGACCTGGGCCGTCAAAGTCCCCGCCAACGGTGCCTACACACTGAAATATACGGTCCGGATAACACGATGATCTTTCGCGCAACACTTCTTGTTGCCTCGACCATCGGCATCCTAACCGGATCCCTTGCTATGGCTGATTCGAATGCGCTTAAACCTGGTTTGTGGTCGGCGATAGGCGAAGGCATTTGGTATTCGGCGAATGGAGATAAAACGCCGATCCCAAGGACGGCCGCGGATCAATGTATTTCGACGCAGACCGCCGACGACCTCCTAACCAAGCTACCCGCAGACCAGAAGGATTGTTCAGTGGAAGTCTTAGCGAGAAACGAATCGCGCATGGTTACCCGTACCTCTTGTCCTAACGGAACGATCGCTCATCACACCATGACGTGGACGCCGACGAGTTATGAAATCGAAAGCTATATAAAGATGTCTTCCCAGGGCCACAGCGTCACCTCCGACCTGGTGACGACTGGTAAATATGTGGGCCCTTGTAAAGATGGGGCTTCGCCAGAGCCCTCCAACAGCGATTAAATTTTGGGCTAAACGCTGATTATTGCTGTCATCATGAATCGCTGTTACTGCAGCTGGCGGCACAGTCCATTGTCTATGTGAGCGTCGGATACGAAGGCAGGATTAGCCGAACTTGTTAGCTTTGGGGAACCCTGTCGGCGGCAGACGCCCGGCTTGGGCGCGCTCACCGATCCAATCCTTGAGATTACCATGGGTCTCCGTGCGTATCTTGTCGCCGAGGCGCCAGGTAAGGCCTTCCGATTTGGCATAGACCTTGGCATCGGAAAGACCACCATCCTTATATTTCTGCAGCATGACACCGCGACCGCGGGTCATTTCCGGGATATCGGCAAGCTTGAAGATAAGCAATTTCCGGTTATCGCCCACGACCGCCACCATATCGCCATTGGCCGGCACGCAGACATTGGCTTCCTCACCATCCGGCACCGAGAGTACCTGCTTGCCATTTTTGGTCTGCGCCAAGATCTCATTGGTCGACACGACAAAGCCACGCCCATCATGGCTTGCCACCAGCAGCTTCTCCTCCGGTTTATGGATCATCATCGCAACGATATCGTGTTCGTTGCCAAGATCGATATAGAGGCGCACTGGCTCACCATGACCGCGGCCACTCGGCAGCTTATCGCAGGGGATCGTGTAGAACTTGCCGTTGGTGCAGAAGATGACCAGTTTGTCTGTCGTTTCGGCATGAAGTTGGAACTTGCCCCAATCGCCTTCCTTGAACTTGATCTCCGTGCCTTCCTCGACATGGCCCTTCATGCCGCGAATCCAGCCTTTCGACGAGCAAACCACCGTGATGGGCTCGCGCTCGATCAGCGATTCCAGAGGAATAATGACGGCCGAAGGTGCCTCGCCAAGATCCGTGCGGCGGCGACCCAAAGCGGTCTTCGGCCCATAGAACTTTTTCAGCTCCTGCACTTCCGTGCCGACTGTGTCCCATTGCTTGGCGTCGGAGGCCAGCAGCGTCTGCAGCGTCTTCTTCTCAGCGCTGAGCTCTTTGTGCTCGCCCTTGATCTCCATTTCCTCAAGCTTGCGCAAGGCCCGCAGGCGCATGTTAAGGATCGCATCGGTCTGGGTGTCGGTCAGCTTCCACTTCTTCATCATGACGGCTTTGGGCTCGTCTTCGAAGCGGATGATACGGATCACCTCATCGATATTGAGATAAGCGACGAGATAGCCGTCGAGGATTTCGAGGCGGCGGTCGATTTCGCCGAGACGGAATTTTGAGCGGCGTTGTAGCACGACACGGCGGTGATCGAGGTAAGCCTGCAGCACCTCGTTAAGTGGCATGACGCGCGGTGTTTGATTGGCATCAAGCGCGTTCATGTTGAGACTGAAACGTGTCTCAAGATCGGTTTGACGGAACAGCTGCTCCATCAGATGCTCTGGCTCGATATTGCGCGATTTCGGCGTCAGCACCAGGCGGATATCGGTGGTGGATTCATCGTTGATGTCGTCGAGGAAGGGTAACTTCTTTTCCTGCAGCAATTCGGCGATTTTCTCGATGAGTCGGGATTTCGCGACCTGATAGGGAATCTCGGTAACGACGATCTGATAACCACCGCCTTTAATATCTTCCTTCACCCATTTCGCACGTAAACGGAACGAGCCGCGCCCGGTGCGATAGGCTTCGACGATGGTCTCGCGGCTTTCACAGAGGATGCCGCCGGTTGGGAAATCTGGCCCCAGCATCAAACTCACCAACGTCTCAATACGCGCATTTGGCGTTTTGAGCAGATGTGTCAGGCAGTCGCAGATCTCAGCCACGTTATGCGGTGGAATGCTGGTCGCCATCCCCACAGCAATGCCCTGCGAGCCGTTGGCAAGCAGATTTGGGAAGGCGGCCGGCAAAATCATCGGCTCTTGATTCTCGCCGTCATAAGACGCGCGGAAATCGACCGTATCCTCGTCCATGTTCTGCAACATGAGCGAAGCGGCCTCGGTCAACCGCGCTTCGGTATACCGCATGGCCGCTGGATTATCACCATCGATTGAGCCGAAATTGCCCTGGCCTTCGACCATCGGATAGCGCACGGCAAAATCCTGCGCCAAACGCACCATAGCGTCATAGATCGAGGCATCGCCATGCGGATGGAACTTGCCCATGACGTCGCCGACGACGCGGGCCGATTTCTTGAACCCCGAGCCGGGGTCGAGTTTGAGCTGCCGCATGGAATAAAGAATGCGCCGATGCACCGGCTTCAACCCGTCGCGCACATCAGGCAGCGAACGGGACATGATGGTGGAGAGCGCATAGGATAGGTAC
>CAYOYT010000221.1:0-5009 GCA_964408245.1 uncultured Dongia sp.
CCTCTGCTACTTGCTGCGGCCGCATCTTCATACCCTCGAAGCCGGGCGTCATGGCTGTATCGACGGCACCGGGCAGAACTCCCATGACGTGAGTCCCCTGCTTCTGCAGCTCGGCCCGCAGCGCCTGTGTCAGCGACAATAGCGCTGCCTTGGAGGCGGCATAGGTCGCCATCAGCGGAACGTTGCTATGGGCGACGATGGAGATCAGATTGACAAGAGCACCACCGCCGTTTTTGGCAAGGATCGGCTGGAAAGCTTGCGAGACAGCGAGCGTTCCCAAATAATTCGTCTCGATCTCACGCCGCGCATTGTCTAAGGCCGGTGCGCAGAAGATACCAGCATTTGCATTCCAGCCGGCATTGTTGATAAGCAAGGTCACATCCACGCAGGTCTGGGCAACAGCCGCGATACTCGACTGATCCGTCACGTCGAGCTGAACCGGGATTAAGCGGTCTGGCGCCACCGCGGTCAGCGTGCGCAGACTGTCAACGTGCCGCGCGCCACAATAGATCTTAGCAGCACCAGCACGCAGCAAGGCACGCGCAATCTCGTTGCCGATACCGCCACTGGCGCCGCTGACGAGTGCTATGGAATCCTTGATAAGTGGCGGACCCGAGCCAAGACACGCATGCTTCACAGCACCTTTCGCCGGCTCTTGAATGAGTGCCTGATCGTAAGCGAGTACCACCCATTGAAACCCTTGAGAGCGACGGTCGGCAGCAAAACTGGCATAAGGCGTGAAGATGCCGCAGTTCTTGCCCGCTGTCTTCGCAGCCGCCAGCACAGATTGTACCGCTGCTTCATGCTTCGGCCCGAAATCCGGGAACGTGCCGATTGACATGGCAAGATCGAAAGGGCCGATAAAAAGCGCATCGATGCCCGGCACGGCGGCAATCTCCGCGGCATTGGCAACAGCGGTTGTCGTCTCGATCATCACGGCCACAACGATGTCCTCATTGGCATGCGGCATATAAGATTTGTAATCCAGCATCGGTCGCGTACCGCCGCCGGAGCGACCACCCATCGGTGGATACTTCGCTGCCCTTACAACGGTGCGGGCTTGATCGGCCGTATCGACCATAGGCACAATTAACGCGCGGGCGCCTGCATCCAACACCATGCCGATCGCGTGATTGCTGGAATCGACGCTGCGCACGGCAGGTATGGTCTTATGGCGCACGAGACCGATGGCGTGCTCGAGATTCACCCGGTCCCACAATCCGTGTTGCATGTCGAAGACGATGCAATCGGGAGCGGATTCGGCCAAAAGCTCAGCGACCGAGGGCGAGCCCAAAGTCGCCCAATGACAGCCGATGCAGTCACCGGCGACGAGTTTCTCTTTCAGCGGGCTGCTCATTTACTTCCCCGCGCTTTCGGCCCAACGTTTCATTAGTGTGTTAGAGGGCAATGTTTCATCCAGCAGTTTCTTAGCGGTTTGAATACCGGCAGTCGGCAGACTTTTCGGATCAATCAAGCCAATCTGCGTGAGCACTGAAGCCTGATCCCAGTAGATATGTTCATTATACAGCTTGTCACCGCGGAAGCAGATGATCGCTACCAATGGGATCTCGACAAACTTGCCAGTCGGTTTGACACCGGGCAGCATCCAGTCGATCTCGGTATCATGCGTGAAACAGAAGAGCATCTCGTCGACTAGACGATCGGCACCGACGGTACGCGAAATCGGGATGAGCTTGGTATCCTTCGGATTTCCGTTGACGAAATGATGCTGATAGAAGCGCGCTAATTCCTTCTGGCCAACACCACCTGTCATAGTCGGGACGTGATTGACATATGGTTGATCGACCGTCGTCCTCATTGTCGCGGCAACATCGCGAACACCGAACTCGTTGTAACAATGTGCGTCCCACAGGGCAGAGAGATCGTATTTGGGACCAAGCGCCTTACGGAATACGGCAATCGATCGTGAATGCGCCATGATCGAAGCCAGCTTGTCGAAATGCTCGCCCATCGTGCGCGCGAAGGCATGATCGACGCCTAGATAGACATAAGTCTCAATTTCCGGGTGGTTCTTGAAGGCACCGATAATTTGATTGCGGGCGGCAGCATCGCAATATTTATCAAGCTCGGCGAAGTGTAGAACCATCGGAAATTTGATATTCCGAGCTTCATTTAGGGATTCTTCGATCCCGACGCCGTAATAGCCGACGGCGGCATCGACATCGACGCGACACGCCGTAAGGTAAGCGAGTTTTCCGCCGAGACAATGGCCCAGCACACCAACCTTGCCGGTGCATTCCGGTCGCCCGCGTAATGCTTTTATCGCGGCGGCGATATCATTAATGCCTTTATCAGCGTCGAAGTTCTGGAAATAGCCAAACGCCCGCTGCCATTCTTCCGGCGAGTAGCCCATATCGACATCCGGCTCCAGGCGCCAAAAAAGATCCGGTGCAAGGACCACGTAACTTTCCTCGGCATAATAATCAGCAGTTTCGCGCACATAAGCGTTTACACCGAAAATTTCCTGGCAAAGGACAATGCCCGGCCCCTTGCCAGCTTTCGGCAGCGACAAATAGGCGCGAAACAAACCGCCATCATGGGTGTTTACCGTGATGTAGCTGCCGGCCATGTCATCTCCGCGATCATTTTTTGTCTGGTAATTGCACGAAAACTGCCTGATTGGCTATGTCTTGGCAACTATATGTGCCTAGCTTATGTGAATCTCGACGCCTAAATGCGCTCATTGGACGGAATGAGAAATTGATCAGTACCCACGCCATCAGCACCTTGACGACGGATGATTTGCTAAGGCCGGAGCCGAAATTCGATGAGGTAGATCGATGCGGCGGAGGCTCGGCCCTCCTTGGCATCGTGATGGCCGCCATCTCGATTATCGTTATCTATACCAGCACACCCATCGATTCCCCTGAATGGCCGGATTGTCCGATCCAATCGCTGGGCAGCTGTGGTGAGAAATGAACCTTAAGAGCCGACAGGCCCGGGCCAGAACCCAAGCCCATTTCTTCGTCAGAGCGGCCTCATAATCATTCACTTGCAATTAGTTAATCGTAGTCTGGCGACCCCAGCAAGATTCGAACTTGCGACCTGCTGCTTAGAAGGCAGCTGCTCTATCCAGCTGAGCTATGGGGTCGAATACCGGACGGACTCAGTGAGTCCAGCGACCAACGCGATCATACCTGAAATTATCGGCATAAGCCTTCGACGCAATGCCACGGTGCTTAGGCTGCTCAATCTCATATGCGATGCCTTCCCGCGTGGCATACGCTACGGCCTCTTCCTGCGTTGCAAAGGCCAGGCGCACTTGGCGCAGCGTATCGTCGCTCGATGTCCAGCCCATCAGCGGATCCGCGCTGCGCCGCGATTGCTGGGGGAATTCCAGAATCCATTCGCTCGAGTGCCCGGAGCGGCCGGACTGCATTGCCGATTTCGCCGGCTGATAAATACGTGCGGTCACAGCCAAACCTCGCTTCTTAAATTCCTATAAGCCCGATTCGGCCACCATTTAGGGACTTTGGCCGCTTCGAAGGCGGCTAAAGTCCAAAATTTTTCTGAACCGTCGCTCACCCGCGACCGCCTCAGAATAGGCCTGATACTTGAAAACATCCGTTAATTAGGATGCTGCGAGATGGTCGGGGTGAGAGGATTCGAACCTCCGACACCCTGCTCCCAAAGCAGGTACTCTACCAGGCTGAGCTACACCCCGATCCCGCAAAATCAAGTATTTCCAGTCGTTTTATCAAAGCCCGCAGAAACTGCAACCGGCGTTTTTAATGACTTGTCTGACCACCAGAACAGGTTGGATTTGCTATGAAGTCAAACATGACCGTATTCCGCCATACGGCTTTGCGCCGCAGAAAGGCCCGCGTCAAGCGGATTTCTATTGAGAGGGAACTGCTTTCTTTGTTTGCGACTCATTCCCGCCGTCGTTATGCTCCGGCCTTGGGAATCATCCGTGACAGAGGGGCTTAATATGGCAACCGCACCACAAAAGACGATCACTTTGAAGCAGCTCGGCACCGATCTGGCCGACAAGCACGAATTGTCGAAAAAGCAGACGAACGAAATCCTCACTGACCTTGTGACTCTAATCGGCAAGCATCTGAAGAAGGGCGACAAGATCCGCATTCCGGCTCTTGGCATCCTTCAGGTTCGCAAACGCCCGGCGCGCATGGGGCGTAATCCGGCCACGGGTGAAGCGATCAAAATTAAGGCTAGCAAGAAGGTCGCCTTCCGCGCTGCCAAGGAGCTGAAAGAATCGGTCTGATCGATATCAGACAATTTTCTAAGAGACTTGCGACAACGCCGCGCCCGAAAGGACGCGGCGTTGTCGTTTAATGAGATGAGGCTCAGTCGAGTACTTCCTTAACCTTGCTGGCCAGCTGTTTAAGCGTGAACGGCTTCATGAGAAAATGTGCTTCCTCACCGGCATCAACCTTGCGGCGGAAATCGTCTTCGGCATAGCCCGAGATGAAGATCACCTTCATATCGGCGCGGCGCTGACGTACTTCCTTGATAAGCGTCGGTCCATCCATACGCGGCATGACGACATCGCTGATAATGAGGTCAATATCGCTGAGCTGCTCATTGATGATCTCCAGTGCTGCATCCCCGCTGCGCGCCTCAAGCACCTTATATCCTTTGTTGCGCAAGGCTCGTGCTGAGAAAAGGCGCACAGCATCTTCGTCTTCGACCAGCAGAATTGTGCCGATGCCAGTCAGATCCCGAGGTTGGTCCTCAGCATTCTCTGGTCGCGTAGCAATATCGCCCGCCCCCGCATGCTGCGACAGATAGATACGAAATTTGGTGCCCTTACCGACCGTGCTATCGACGAACACAAAGCCGCCAGTCTGACGTACGATCCCGTAGACAGTTGCCAGCCCCAATCCGGTGCCAGATCCCACCGCCTTGGTCGAGAAGAAGGGCTCGAAGATGCGATCTAGGATCTCGGCGGGAATACCAGAGCCCGTATCGGCCATTTCGATCAAAACATAAGAACCCGGTGGCATGACTTCGACGCCGCGACTGAT
>CAYOYT010000222.1:0-4994 GCA_964408245.1 uncultured Dongia sp.
TCACCAAGGCCGGTGAAATCGAAGCGCAATACGCCGATGCCACGTTGGGTAAGCGACCGTGCGATACGTACTGCCGCGATCGATTGTTTGGTACAGGTGAAGCAATGAGCGAAGAGCGCGTAGGCGCGCGGCGCCCCGTCCGGCAGATCTAACCGGCCAGATAGGTTATAACCATCGGCGCTGCGGAAATTGAATATTTCGGTCACCATGCTTAGCACCTCTCTTTTGTCTCAGGACCGAAGCTGCTTTAGCTTAATGAAGATAGGTCGCGATGGCGAGCGTGACGCTCGCCATAATATGGTTCCGAGCCACGCTCTTCACTGCACTAGTGGATTCCCGGGTCAAGCCCGGACTTGATCCGGGCATCCACTCTTTCAACTGCACCAAGAGTCTGGGCTCCATCAGCGCAATCCGCTAAAAGCTCAATCGAGAGCCATGCGCAATTGTTGGAGTAACCTGGCGTGAAAATCGTGATTTTGGGCAGCGGTGTTATTGGTGTCGCGACCGCTTATTTCCTGGCCCGTGCTGGCCATGAAGTCATCGTCCTCGATCGTCAGGACGGGCCGGCGCTGGAAACGAGCTTTGCTAACGCGGGCGAAATATCGCCTGGCTACTCAGCACCGTGAGCAGCACCCGGCATTCCGCTCAAGGCGCTGAAATGGCTGTTGATGCGCCACAGACCGCTGGTGATTTGGCCCAAGCTCGATCCCGCCATGTGGCTGTGGGGCCTACGTATGCTCCGAAACTGCACGGCCGAGCGCTACGCTCATAACAAAAACCTGATGCTGCCGCTCGCGCATTACAGCCGCGACATCCTCCAAGCGTTACGCCGCGAAACGGGCATTAACTATGACCAACGCATGCAAGGCACATTGCAACTCTTCCGCTTGGCCAAGCAGATGGACGGCATCACGGCTGATACATCTGTGCTGATGCAGGCTGGCATTCCCTATGAAGTTCTTAATGTGGGAGAATGCCTTCAGGTCGAGCCCGGCCTTAAATATGCACGTGAAAAATTCGTTGGTGGCCTACGCCTACCAATGGACGAGACTGGCGACTGCTTCAAATTCACACAGAGCCTAAGGCGTCTCGCCGAACGGGCGGGTGCCGTCTTCCGCTATCAGGTGACGATCAATCATCTGCAGCATGAAGGTGCGCGTATCACGGGTGTCGACACGACCGGTGGGTTGGTGATGGGCGATACCTATGTGGTGGCAATGGGCAGCTATTCGCGACATCTACTGCGACCGCTCGGCCTCCATTTGCCAGTCTATCCGGTGAAGGGTTATTCGCTTACGTTGCCGGTGGCCGCCGATGAGGGTTCCCCGCAATCCACAGTGATGGACGAGACACATAAGGTGGCAATCACGCGGCTTGGTGACCGCATCCGCGTTGGCGGCACGGCCGAGCTCGCTGGCTTCAATCTTGCCTTGCGCGCGGGAAGGCGCGAGACCCTTGCTCATGTTGTGAGCGATCTCTTTCCGCAAGGCGGCGATGTGCGACAGGCAGCCTTCTGGTGTGGCCTCAGGCCCATGACGCCGGATGGGCCGCCCATCATCGGTGGCACGCGTTATGCCAATCTCTTTCTTAATACCGGCCATGGGACGCTGGGTTGGACGATGGCATGTGGCTCTGGCCGCATCATGGCCGACCTTCTTTCCGGACGGCGGCCGGAGGTAGATATCACCGGCTTGGGAGTAGATCGTTATCGCCGCTTCTAATGGCCACCGTTTGGCGGTCAGCCCGTAAAAAGTTCCAGCTGCCATTCCATCTCGCGCTCAGTGAGCGGGTAATCCGTCCCACCACGTGGATTGAGCACTTGATGGGGTGGGATACCAGCGATCTTCAATTGCAATTGCAGTGCCTGGCGCATGGTGAGCTTGGCCTTCCAAGCCAAGGCCGTCACGGCCTTTGCACTCATTGAGGTGATGATCTTTTTGACGACCACAGCCTCAAGCTGGGCGTCACGACCTAGCGCCTCCATTACCTGCTCGCGCTTGCCAGCTGCAATGGCACCGGTCATAGCTTCTTCGTCGCCGGGCGGCGGTGGCGCGGAATCAGCGGCCGCTTCCTTCTGCTTGGCCTCATCCGCAAGACGCTTTTTCACCGCCTTCGCCACAGCCTTTGCCGTCGATTTGTCGAGATCTGGCCGCGAGGTCAGCAGATCGAATAGGGAGGATGAGACAAATTCGGCGAGCCGCTTCACCGCATTCATCGGTAGGAGCGGCCTCTTCACCAGTGGTTCCTGCCATTCCGCAATCGCCGGCGCCTTTTCAAGGATGAGATCCAAAGTCTCCTCACGAATCTGTGCCGAGCGATTGCTTAAGAGGTCAGTGATGGTATGCGTTTCTTCCGGCACCTCGATCGCCCCCGAGACGATCGCATCCGCCAGGCGGTCACCGATACTACGGCGCTTGGCGATAGCCGTGAGCGCACCACGGATCGGTCCGCTGCCGATGATCTCCATAAGATCGTCATCCGTCAGAATCGGCGAATACTGCAAAACAGGACCGGCAACCTTGATCTCAAGATCGCGCGCCAATTCCTGAATGATATGCGGCGGCGCGGCAGTGAGGTCTTTCAGCGCTTCAGCGACGATGCGCCGAACCTTCATCGCCTCGTCGCGAGCGAGCGTTTCTAGCACCTCAATGGTGAGATCGCGGATTTGCACACGCACTTCCAGCGACAGTTGCGGCGCGAGGCGGGCAATCTTCTGCGCCAGCAATTCGCGCACGCTTTGATCGGTATCTTGCGCCAGCAGCAAATCGGCCTGGCGCGGCGTCGCCTCGTTGCCGGCGATGGCACGTCGCACATCGACCGATTTGTCCTCCGCCAGGAAATAGAGAATCTCGGGCCGGATGTCGTTGCGCGCGGCAAGAGCTCGGCGTTGCGAATCGCTGCCGGCAGCGGCAAGGCGTTTTGCCTCTTCGTATTCCATGCCGCTAATCCACCACCACGTAACTGCCCTTGCCACCATGCTTGATGCGGTACATTGCCTCGTCAGCCCGCGCCATCAGGTTATCGAGCGAATCCGCCGTATCCGAACGCAGCATGGCAATACCGATAGAGAAGCCCAGCGGCTTTTGCGTACCTGGCGCAAAACGTGACAGCGACTTTGCCGCCTCCTGCAACGCTTTTGCGCGAATGACGGCCTCGTCCCGGTCGATGCCCTCAAGCCAGGCCACGAATTCATCACCGCCCAGACGCCCGACTGGATCGCGCGCCCGAAGCTGGCCGCGCAAGATGTCGGCAGTCGCTATCAATGCTGCATCGCCTTGGGCGTGACCGAAATGGTCATTGATCTGCTTAAAATTATCGAGATCAACATAGACGAGTGCGCCACCATTCTTTTCCTGGCGCGCCCGTTCGATGACGCGGGCGAGCGTTGTCTCAAAACCGCGCCGATTGAGGAGACCTGTCAGCGCATCGGTCGTCGAGAGATGCTTTAAGGCTTCCTGGCCCTTCAGCTGTTCGATCAGCACGGCCAATTGCTCGGCAAGCTCACCTAGCAGAAAGAGATCGTCCGCCAGCCAATCACCTCGCGCTACGTCGCGCCACAGGATCAGCAGCCCAACACGCTGTTCGCCATGCCGACAGAAGAAAGCAAGACCTAGTCGCTGACCGTCCTGCCTGATTGCAACTCCTTCTGGTGCCTGAGATGCAGCCTGAATCAAGGCCGGGTCCGCGGGGCTTATGTCGCCACCCAGCGCCTTCGTCGCGCCATCCGCCGTGAAGCTGGCGACGCGGCCGATATCGGCACCCACTGCCTGGATCGCGGTATTGAGCGCCATGGCGATCGCGTCCGCCGGATCGATGGCGCGACGCAACGACCGCAACAGATGGACAACCAACCGCTCGCGGTGACGCGCCTCGGCAAGCTCTGCCTCACGCGCCTTTTGTGCCGTGATGTCGCGCGCGAGGCCCCGCGCGCCGTGGAACACCGCGCCGCGCTTCAGCGGCTGACCCTGCACCAAAAGACATAATGGCCGGTTTGCGGCATCGCGCATCCAGATTTCGGCACCATTATGGGGGCCATTGCCGTTGAAGACCGTATCGGCACCCTCAGCAAGGGCGAAATCCTTCGGCGCACGGCCGATAAGATCGCCAGGTGCGTAGCCGAACGCCAGCGGACCGGAGACGAAGGCGAATTTTCCGTCCGCATCGACTTCCCAGGTGAAATCGGCGGCGACGTCGATCAGTTCCTTGAAGCGCTGGCGGGAATCGATAAGTGCTCCACGTAACGCCCGCTCCAGACTGATATCTTGACCGAAAATAAGAACGCCCGTGCCACTCACAGCATGACAGGGCAACAAGGTGAGATCGAAGGATTGCGGATTGCCATCTGTGCCGGTCAGCTCGACCGCCGCCACCCGGCCAGCAGTCCCTGACAAAGCGGCGGCGATCGCGGCCTTGAAATCGGCTCCAGCATCACCGTCGAGCAAAGTGCTAAGCGGCACCGCCGCTGCATTCATTCGGTCGATCCGGCCATCAACGCCTATGAGCAGCGCCGGGTTGTGGTCGAGCGTTAATGGGCCCGCCGGCGCAAAGAGCGCCTGGGCAGCCGCGAAGGGCGTTTGGTCGTTGGATTGCAGGCCTAAAGCGATCGCCATAATAGCCAAAAGAGTGCCGCCTTTAGGATTAACACGGTGTTAAACCAAGCGTCGCTGCTTGCGATGCGACTGGGGAGGCAATAAGGTCCGGACGCGGGCAAATGCGCCCCGAAATTCTTGCGGCCCCACACTTGGGAAAGTCTTTGGCGTCATGTCGTTACAGGGGACAAAAGCGGTACTGGGGACAAAACCGGTCAGGACCTGGATTTTCGACCTCGACAACACTCTCTATCCTGCTTCCTGTCGGCTGTTCGACCAGGTGCAGATCCGTATCCGGCAGTTCATTCGCGAAAAGCTGGGGCTTTCGGAAACGGAAGCCCTCAACCTGCAGAAGCGCTATTTTCAAGAGCATATGACGACCTTGCGCGGCCTCATCGTCAATGA
>CAYOYT010000223.1:0-4971 GCA_964408245.1 uncultured Dongia sp.
GAGTCCCAAGGACAGCCGCATCCTGGTCGCCTATTCCTATGCGCGGCTGTTCTGCTATGACCGCGATTACAAGCTGGTGGCGGACCTCCTCGAAAGCTATGAGGTGGCCGAGGGGCGCATCTTCACCTTCCATCTGCGCAAGGGCCACAAATGGTCCAATGGCAAGGATTTCACCACCGAGGATTTCCGCTTCTGGTGGGAGGACGTCGCCAACAATACCGAGCTGATGCCGGCCGGCCCGCCCAAATCCCTGCTGGTCGATGGCGAGCCCCCGGTTGTCGAGGTGATCGACGAGACCACGATCCGCTACAGCTGGTCGAAGCCCAACACCGATTTCCTGCCGGCCTTGGCCGCGGCCGGCCCGCTTTACATCTATGCGCCGTCGAAATACCTGAAGAAGTTCCACGCCAAATATGCCGACGCCGCGGAGCTGGAAGCAGCGGTCAAGGATAGCGGGCAGCCGAGCTGGGGCGCGCTGCTCAACCGGCGCGGCAATCAGTACCGCAACGACAATCCGAAGCTTCCCTCGCTCGATCCTTGGATCTTGCGCGTGAAGCCGCCGGCGGACCGTCTGGTCTTCGTGCGCAATCCCTACTATTACCGCGTTGATGCCAAGGGGCAGCAGCTGCCCTATCTCGATCAGGTGATCTTCGATGTCGCCGAAGGCAAGCTGATTCCAGCCAAGGCCGGCGCCGGTGAAGTCGATCTTCAAGCGCGTTATATCCGCTTCGACAATTACACTTTTCTGAAGCAAGCGGAAAAGAAGGGGCGCTTCAAACTTTTTCTGTGGGAGGACAGCCGCGGATCCAATTTCGCGCTCTATCCAAATCTCAATTGCAATGACGATGCCTGGCGCGCGCTTAACCGCGATGTGCGCTTCCGTCGTGCGCTGTCGCTGGGGATCGACCGCCACGAGATCAACCAGGCAATTTATTACGGTCTCGGCAAGGAAGGCGCCAACACGATTCAATCGCTGTCGCCGCTCTTTAAGTCGCAATACCAGTCGGCCTGGTCTAGTTATGACGCCTCGACCGCCAATCGCCTGCTCGATGAAATGGGCCTAACCAGCCGCGACGATGAGGGATTTCGCATGCTCTCGGACGGGCGGCGGATAACCATTATCATCGACACGGCTGGTGAATCGACCGAGGAATCTGACATCCTCGAACTCATTAAAGACAGCTGGCGCGAGCTTGGTATCGATATGTTCGTCAAACCCTCGCAGCGTGAGGTATTTCGCGATCGTATTTTCGCCGGCGAGAGCGTTATGTCGGTCTTCTTCGGTGTCGATAACGGCCTGCCCACCTCCGATATGAGCCCGCACGAATTTGTCCCATCCACGCAACAGCAGCTGATGTGGCCGAAATGGGGCCAGTTCATCGAGACTGGCGGCATGAATGGTTTGGATATCGATGTACCTGAAGCAAAGAAGCTTGCCGATCTTCTGACGGCGTGGCGTGCATCCAACAACACCGGCGATCGTGAGAAGATTTGGGCTGACATCTTGCAGCTTTGGTCGGAACAGGTCTTCACCATTGGCACGGTTGCCAATATACCCCAACCAGTAATTGTCGCGACGGGCTTTCACAACGTTCCGGCCCAGGGCATATGGTCCTGGGAGCCGGGGGCGCATTTCGGCCTTTATAAGCCGGATAGTTTCTGGGAAGAAAACCCGAAGGAACTGAGCCCCGTCGAGAACCGGCTGCAATAGGAAACAGGCTTTTATGCTTCGCTATTTCATTCAGCGCGTGCTGATCATGGTGCCGACCTTGGTCGCGATCAGCATGCTGGTCTTCGTCATCATCCAGGCACCACCGGGCGACTTTCTCGAAACCATGATGGCCGAGATGCAGTCACGCGGCGAGAACATGGATCAGGGCAAGCTCGATTTTCTGCGCAAGACCTACGGTCTCGACGAACCGATATATGTACAATATGCGCATTGGATGTTCGGTCGCTGGGAGGGTTTTGAGTATCAGAGCGGCGGCCTCCTGTTCGGTGATCTCGGCTATTCCTTCGAGCATAACCTCCCGGTCTCTGAGGTGGTGGGCGACCGGATGATGCTCACCGTCATCATTTCGCTCGCATCCATTCTGTTCGTCTGGGTGATTTCCTTTCCAATCGCGATCTATTCGGCGACGCATCAGTATTCGATTTTCGATTACGGCTTCACCTTCCTTGGCTATCTTGGCCTGGCAACACCCAGTTTCCTCATTGCACTGGTGTTGCTTTATTTCGCCAATATTTGGTTTGGGCTCTCCATTGGTGGCATGATGGATGCCGAATATGTTGGCCAGCCATGGTCCTTGGCCAAGATAGCAAGCGTGCTGCAGCATATGTGGATCCCGGTCCTGGTGATTGGCCTTCCTGGCACGGCGGGTATGATTCGGCGTTTACGCGCTAATTTGCTCGATGAGCTCAATAAGCAATATGTAACGACCGGTCGCGCCAAGGGCTTGCCGCCTTTGAAGCTGCTGGTGCGTTATCCGTTGCGGGTCTCGCTCAATCCCTTCATTGCCGATATCGGCTCATTGCTACCGGAACTCATTTCCGGGTCGGTCATCGTGTCTGTGGTGATGTCGCTGCCCATCACAGGCCCCATGCTGCTATCTGCCCTGCGGTCGCAGGATATGTATCTCGCGGGTTCTTTTCTTATGTTCATGGCGTTTCTAACGGTCATCGGCATCTTCATTTCCGACATCTTGCTAGCACTGCTTGACCCCAGAATTCGGCTGGGTGCGGGAGCTGAGAAATGAGCGATTGGAACATGCCATCTGGGACCAGCCTGCCGCATTTTGTCAGCAAGGCACCGTTCGATCCTTATGCCATCGACAGCGTCAGCCCGGCGTTGGAGAAGATCTACATGGCGTCGCAATGGCGCATGATGTGGCTGCGTTTCCGTCGTCACAAGGTAGCGGTTGCGGCCGGATTCGTCTTAGCACTGATGTATCTTGCCATTCTCGCCGTTGAATTTCTGGCGCCCTACGGCCAGCACGCGCGCAATGTCGATTATATCTTCGCGCCGCCGCAGAATGTGCATTGGGTCCATCAGGGTGAGTTCATTGGTCCGTTTGTCTATGAGCTCGACTACAAGCTCGACATGGAAAATCTGCAGCGGATCTACACCGAAAACGTGATCGAGCCGCGGCCGATCCGCTTCTTCTGCGCAGGCGACAGCTATAAATTCTGGGGATTGATCGAGGGGAAGACTCATCTTTTCTGCCCGCCCGATGAATTTACACCGCTCTTCCTGCTGGGCTCTGATCGGCTGGGGCGCGACATGCTCACGCGGATCCTTTACGGCATGCGTATCTCGCTCACCATCGGTTTGTTTGGTGTGGCAGTTAGCTTCGTCCTCGGCATGACTTTCGGCGGTCTCGCTGGTTATTACGGTGGCTGGGTCGACGACCTGCTGCAGCGATCGATTGAGGTCCTGCGCTCCATACCACATCTACCGCTGTGGCTGGCGCTTGCCGCCATCCTGCCGGTTACCTGGTCGCCGATGCTGGTCTATTTCGGCATTACGATCATTCTTGGCCTTATCGACTGGACCGGTCTGGCGCGTGCCGTGCGATCGCGCCTCCTTTCTCTGCGTGAGGAAGATTTCTGTGTTGCGGCGCAGTTAATGGGTGCCTCGCCGGGCCGCATTATCTTCCGTCATTTGATGCCGAGCTTCATGAGCCATCTCATCGCCTCGGCGACGCTGGCAATTCCTGGCATGATCCTGGGTGAGACCGCGCTTTCTTTCCTGGGTCTCGGCATCAGGTCGCCGATCACCTCCTGGGGCGTCCTGCTCAATGAGGCGCAGAATATCAACGTCGTGGCGCTCTATCCCTGGCTCATGCTACCGATCTTGCCCGTCATTGTCGTCGTGCTCGCGTTCAACTTTCTTGGCGATGGCTTGCGCGACGCCGCCGACCCGTATCGCTGATCTCACACGCCCGGCCGCGATCTAGAAACAGGTTCAATCTGTGATACGGATATGGCGGGGCTGTCCGGCGACACGTTGCAGCCAAGACCCGATGGCTGGATAGCGGCTAAGATCGAAGCCGCCTTCATGCGCCACATGCGTATAAGCATAGAGTGCGATATCGGCGATGGTGTAGCGCCCACCGACGAAGTAATTCTCGCTCTTTAGGCGATCTTCCATTACATCGAGGGCGCGATAGCCGGCCGCTGTTTTCACCGCCAAGGCGGGTTCCGTCGCGAGCGTTTTTCCATGATGCGCCACCCAATGCCGGACGACGGCGACGGTCGGTTCGTGACTATACTGCTCAAAGAACATCCATTGCAGCACGCGCGCGCGTTCTAGTTTGTCGCTCGGCCAAAAGGGCGTGCCTTCAGCAAAATAATAAAGAATCGCATCTGATTCAGAGAGCGTCGTGCCGTCTTCCAATACGATCGCCGGGACCTTGCCATTGCTGTTGACTTTGAGGAAGTCCGGCGCGCGGGTGGAACCGTCATCAACATTCATCTCGATGCGTTTCACCGGCAGCCCAAGATGGCTGAGAATGAGCCGAACCTTATAGGCGTTACCGGAAATCGCACTGTCGTAGAGTGTTAGCATCAGACGCTTTCTTTCGATTGGATTTGATTGGCGCGCCGTTCATCACCCGGCGTGACGCTTTGCGCAATCGAGAAATTAGCGCAGCAGCTGTGAGATCAGCTCACAGGTGGCATGCTCGATATGGTCCACCGAGTCTCAAGCCGAGGCGCTCAGGAGCGGGCCCAAACGCTGTCCACCGAGCAGATGCAAGTGGTAATGCGGCACTTCTTGATGGCTGTCATCACCGCTATTGGCGATGGCGCGATAGCCGCTAAGCGCTACTCCCAACTCGGCGGTGATTTTCGGAATGGCGCGGTGAAAGGCCACGATCTCTGCTTCCGAGGCACGGGCCGAGAAATCTTCCAGCGAAACATAGGCGCCTTTGGGAATCAGCAGGTAATGTTAATTTGAATGCGGGTGGATGT
>CAYOYT010000224.1:0-2058 GCA_964408245.1 uncultured Dongia sp.
CACCGCTTTGGGGAATGCGCTGGGCGATCGATCACGAGGGCCAGGGCACTCTGTTACATGATGGCCGCGCCCGCACAATTCTCGAAGCTATCCTCTGGCATGGTGGCGAGGCCTTATCGGCCCGTGACCATGTTGCCGGACTGTCACCAGGTGATCGTCAGGCCTTAATTTCTTTTCTCTCAAGTTTGTAAAAGTGCGTTTTATGACAGATCAATCGAACGATAAAATTTCCCGTCGTCAAACCTTGGCAGCATTAATCGCGGCGGGCATGGTGCCGGCGATGACTCGGCAGGCCAGTGCAGCCGGTCCTGACTTCGCAGCATTCAACGCAGCCTTTGGCGCAAAGATCGTGCTACCAGCCTTCGATCATTTGATCGAGGCGACGACAGCCTTCGCGAAGGCCACCGATGCATTTGCCGCGAAGACTGATCCCGTGTCACTCGATGCCGTGAAGAAAGGCTTCAACGATGTGGCGGATGCTTGGGCATCTTCACAGCAGTTCCGCATCGGTGCTTTGGCACAAGAGCAGCGGGCGGAGCGTTTCGCTTATTGGCCAGAGCGCCGCAATGTCGTCGAAAAGCAGATAAATGCATTGCTGGCGGTGCAGGGGCAGGATGGCCTAGCCGCCGATCAGTTCGCTAATGGCAGCGTCGCCGTTCAGGGCTTGCCTGTTCTGGAGCGCATTCTTTATGGCGACGATAAAGGTCAGCATCTGCTTGGCGGTGACAAAGCCGAGCGGCGGCGCGCGATCGTCGTGGCAATTGCCAACAATCTGAAAGTCATCGCCAGCGATGCACAGAAAATCTGGATGGAAAATCTAAAGGATACGACCAAAGCTGCAAATATCTTTGCCGCCAATCCGGGTGAGGGTGTCGCTCAATCCTATACAAACCTACTTACCATCACGCAGATCGTGGCCGAGCAAAAGCTCGGTGCGCCGTTAGGTGGTGCTGATGTCGCTAACGCCAAGCCGAAGGCCGCGGAGCAATGGCGTTCCGGGCGCTCGCTGAGGAACATCCAGCTCAATCTCGAAACAGCGAAAACCTCTGTCTTGGCGCCTGGTGGCTTTGCCGATCTACTACCGGCCGAGCAGGCCGGTCTTAAAAACGATGTCGCCAAGGCTTTCGATGACGCGATCGCCGCCATCCGTCCGATCGGTGATGATCTTTCATCCGCCGTCACCAACCATAATAACCGTAAGACAGTGACGGCGCTGCTGGTGAAAGTTAATCACCTGCGCGATCTCCTGCGACAGCAAATGCCATCGGCTCTCGGTGTGACACTCGGTTTCAACGAGCTTGATGGCGACGGCTCTTGATAGATGGCAGATATGGGTCTCGATCGTTTCTGGAAACGCCGCGCGCTGGTGCTCGATCATAAGAGCACGATGCCGACGCATCTGCTGGCTTGTGGCGACAATGCCAGTGGAGAGGTTACTTTTGCGGCCATGGCAGTCAGCGATAGCGGTCGGCAGTTGTGGCGGCGCTCGCTTAATTGGCGTGCCCACGACATCATCGCGGATCCATCCCGCGAGAGATGCGCTATTATCGGCCGCAAGCCGGGATATGAGGCTATTTTGTGTAATCTTGCGACTGGGGCGCAATTGCACTCGCTGCGGCCACTGACAGGTTGCGCATTCGATGGCCATGCCGTTTTCTCACATGATGGCGCGCATCTTTATACCACGCAAAGCGAAAGCAATTCGCAGATCGGCCATGTCGTGATCTATGACGTGGCGGGCGGGGAGATGGAAGGCAGCTATTCAAGTCACGGTATTGAGCCCCACGATCTGCTTTGGGTCGATGATCGGACGCTGGTGATCGGCAATGGCGGTATCCTCGACCGCAACTCGACCGATCCGATCCATTCCTGTGTTGTGTGGCTCGATGCCACAACCGGCGTCCTTAAAGGCAAGGTTAACCTCGATGAGGAAAACGAGACACTCTCACTGCGCCACCTGGCGCGCCTCGCCGACGGACGCATTGTCTGTGGCGTCCAGGATCAAGATTGCGCGACCGATCTGCGACCGCTGGTCTTGATCGCCGATGCATCAGGTGC
>CAYOYT010000224.1:2068-4964 GCA_964408245.1 uncultured Dongia sp.
ACATATCTTGATCTGCCTACTGATATTCACCGTCGCTTGATGGGTTATATCGGTAGCATCGCGGTCGATCCCGGTAGCAATTATATCTGTGCCACGTCGCCGCATGGTGGCGTGGCCGTGGTCTGGTGCGCGGCCGACGCCACCTATGTAGATGCAATCGATCTTCCTGATACCTGCGGTGTTGCAGGCGGATCGCTCAGCGGTACCTTTCTGCTGAGCTCCGGCCATGGTGCGCGTCTGCTGATTCAGCTCGACCGATATGAAGGCATCGTCGCCTCGCCTGAGAATCTGCGTCTCGATCCGCTACAATGGGACAATCACTTGTCGCGTGTTAACGGCTAATGGCAATGCCCGTTTTGGAAACGGAACGCGTGATGGCTTTTATCGGCCGTAGCGGTCTCATTCCCTGGCAGATCGATGGAACGAGCGAGGTCGTGGTCGCTTATCTGCTGGCCAAGTCGCATTGGAGCGGGGGTCTGGGTACTGAGATTGCGCGTGCACTAGTTTCTCACGGTTTTGACATGTTGGGTTACGCGCGCCACATCGCACTTATCGACCGGGCCATGAAGCCTCGAGCCGCATGGCTTTAGCAGCGGGTCTCAGATTCGAGCGTGACCTCATTCATGGAGGCGCGTGCTGTAGCATTTATGCGATCCAGAATCGAAAGATGGATTAGGCGCGGTCACGCAACGCCGCCATGCGTGCTAGCATCATGGTAATGTGATTGCGTCGTATATAGCCGACGGCTTCGAAATCATTGATCTCGAGCGCACGTTGCGTTTCCTCCACCTCATGCAGGAAGTGCGTGACTTCCTCGTGCATGTCGGCCTCGTCCATCCAGCCGAACCAGAAGCGATCGGTCTGATGATAAAGGATTTCGATAAAGTCGCGCAGTATGCGCGAACCGATCGTGTTGTTGACGACGTCGTGGAATTTTTCGCAGAGCTCGGAGAACTCGCTGAGCGGTATATTGTCACGCTGGCGACTGAGCAACATCTTGACTTGGGTATGGATCGCTTTCAAGGCAGCGAGATTTTCCGCCGGCAGTGGGCGCGGGTTGGTATGTCCGATCATGCCGGCTAGCTGACAACGCAGATAATAGGCCTGATCGATCTCGGCCCCGTCGAGAGCGGTTACCGTGACACCGACACCGTTCTTGATGCTCACCAACCCATCTGTTGCCAAACGTTGTAAGGCCTGGCGGACCGGGGTCCGGCTTAACCCGAATTCGGCGGCAAGTTCTGACTCGCTCAACCGCATGCCAGGTGGGTAGACCCGTGTCGCAATTCTCTGGCGCAGCTGCCGATAGATCTGCTTGGGTGAAACGCCATTGCGGCTGGAATCGGTGGCGCTGGTTTTAATCTTGCGTGCTCCCGCCTGCTTGGGGCTGCCGTTCTTGCCCCTAATTGGGAAGTTGCTCGTGTTCGATGTTTTAACCCTCTCTATAGTGCTGAAAAGGCCTGTCAATAGAGCTGTATATAGCTGGCAGATTGCAAACACGCTCTCCGTGCTGGATTGAGTCCGTCAGGCCGTTCATACTTAGTCGGGTATTTTGGTCGGACAGCCACACATGGATCAGCACGTCGCCGACATTCTCTCGGCAGCCGAACATCTTGTCCTCAAGCGAGTCATCGCGTTGTGGGACGAGAAGCGCGCCGGCCGCCGCTGGCCCAGTCGCTCGGATTTTGATCCTATCGAGATGAAGTATGCTCTTGGCGATATCAGCCTTTATGACGTGCTTGAAACGCCGCGCAGATATTGGTGCCGTCTCGATGGGACGCGGCAGGTCGAACTTTTCGGCGTTGAGTGCACCCGGCGTTATCTCGACGAATGTGTGCCGCCCGATTACTACGCGGTGGCTTCTGAAAGCTACGGACGCACGGTGGTAGAGGGACGACCACAATACTATCAGCGCAAAATTCCCTATGCCGAGCGCATCATTCGCTACGAGGTCGTCATGCTGCCGCAATCCTCGAATGGCGCTAAGGTCGACCAATTGATGGTGGTTCTGACCCCGCATTGGGATTGATACGCCTGTCTCTGGACCGCCTGAAATGTGCGCGATATCACGCCATATTTGTGCGTCAGCTCACTGCAAAAATTCTCTATTTCCCTTAACTCTTAAATCAACGGACGCGATACGTGCCGTCTTATTGGGAAAGGGGTCAGACCATGAAACGCTTTCTGCTTGCCGCCACCTTCTCGTTGTTAAGTCAAACTGCCTTCGCACAGACTTACCAGCCTTACCAGCAACAGTTAGGTGCTAATGCCTATAGCCAGGATTTGGTCGAGTGCCAGGCCTACGCCGATCAAGTAAGCCCTGTTCAGGATGCCGCAATCGGCGCTGTCGGTGGCGCTGCGGCCGGTGCGGCTTTGGGTGCGGTCTCCGGTGCACTGTTCAACGGCGTCTCGGTCGGCGAAGGTGCCGTGGTGGGCGCTGCAGGGGGCGGTGTCCTGGGCCTTGCCGGGGGTGCCTATACTGGCACCCAGAACCAGAAACAGAAACAGGTTCTCAGCAACTGCATGCGAGGCCGCGGTTACAGCAGCTCCTACTAATCCCCGTTTCTGCGAGAGCCGCTCACTAAAATTTGAGTGTGCGCGGACGCAGGGATGCAATCTATAATGAGTGGGATTTAGCTATCTGGCGATCAGAGTGAAAAGACCTGGCGTCGGGATGAGAAGCAAGAAAGGATCGCTATAATGAAACGGATTTTGGCGGCTGTGATGACAGCGTCGCTGTTGGCTGGCTGCTCCAGCTACAGCCAGCCGGTGGTCGACACCAAAGGCGTCGACCAGTCGCGCTATTCGCAGGACAATTACGATTGTGAGCAAAACGCCAACCGGTGAGCCCGGTCGGCGATGCAGCGGTGGGTGCTCTGGGCGGTGCAGCAGCGGG
>CAYOYT010000225.1:0-216 GCA_964408245.1 uncultured Dongia sp.
GTCGTTATCAATGGCGCGCGTTTGCCTAAAAGATGGGGCAACAGAGGAGCTGAGTGCACGCATCATGGAATCATCGGAAGCCGGCCTGTCGAAAGCGCAGGTCGAGGCAATGACCAGGCGAGAAAAAGATCGCTACATCCAGTCCAACCCTATTTCTCAGAAGCTCGGTCAAGACGCCCGGGCGAATTGGCTAAAAGGCGTCCCGCACCACTGGAT
>CAYOYT010000225.1:226-4937 GCA_964408245.1 uncultured Dongia sp.
ATGCTGGATTGGTCGACTCCCTTCCCTCTCTTTGTCGCCGATGCCAAAGGTGCGATATTGATTGATGCCGACGGTCATCCCTATGACGATTTCTGTCTCGGTGATACGGGCTCTATGTTCGGCCATTCGCCCGAGCCCGTCGCCAGGGCAATCGCCGCACAATCGAGTCACGGCCTTACCTACATGCTGCCGACCGAGGATATTCTTGCTGTCGGCAAATTGCTCGAGACCATGTTTGGCTTGCCTTTCTGGCAGGTGACAACAACCGCAACCGATGCTAACCGCTTTGTTCTTCGCTGGTGCCGCGCCATAACCAAGCGCTCCAAGGTGCTGGTATTCCACGGCGCCTATCATGGTGCTGTCGATGACACATTCGTACGCTTGAAGGACGGCAAAGCGATCCATCGCCCAGGGCTGATCGGCCAGGTCTATGACATGACCGCCCATACCAAAGTCGTTGAGTTCAACGACGTGCCAGCACTGCAAACAGCGCTCAAAGATCGCGACGTTGCTTGCGTCATCACCGAACCTGCACTCACCAATATTGGGATGGTCCTTCCGCAGCCGGGTTTCCTGGATGCGATACAAGAGCTCTGCCAAAGAACCGGCACGCTACTTGTCATCGATGAGACGCATACGATCTCGACGGGTTACGGGGGTTTCACGCGGACCCACAATCTGAAGACTGATTTCTTGACCCTCGGCAAGCCGGTGGCGGGAGGCTTGCCTACTGCAGTTTTCGGCTGCTCGGCTGAGATCGCTGAGCGCATGCGTGTGGCAGAAAAAGAGATCGGCTCCGGCTATAGCGGCATGGGTACGACACTTTCCGCCAATGCCCTACAGTTCAAAGCAATGCGCGCTAATCTCGAAGAAGTCATGACGCCAGCAGCCTATCGATACATGCTACCACTGTCCGAGAAGCTGGCCCGCGGCATTGAGACTGAGATCAAGAAGCGCCACATTCCCTGGCACGTTTCGAATGTTGGTGCGCGTGCTGAATTCGTCTGCGCACCAGAGCGGCCGCGCAACGGCACCGAGGCGCAAGCAGCCATGCACGGAGCGATAGAACTTGCCGTCCATCTCTATCTGCTCAATCGTGGACTGCTGATCGCGCCATTTCACAACATGACTCTGGTAAGTCCGGCCACGACAGAAGCCCAGGTGGCGCGCCTCGTCGCGACCATCGGCCAATGCCTGGATGAACTGGCTGCCTGATTGGCGGCGATATAGATATTTGGGGGCTTATCATGAGTGCTAGGATTGCCAGTGTCGCAGAATGCGATGCCTTTTTTGCCGCGCATCCGGACGTGAAGTTCGTCCAGATCTTCTTTACGAACCAGTCCGGCGTGCCGCGCGGCAAAAACCTGCTGCGTCACGACATCAGACCGATCTACGATTACGCCCGTTTCCTGCCTGGTACCATGCTTGCGCTCGACATTACAGGCGCGGATGTCGAAGAGTCGGGCCTTGTCTGGACAGACGGGGATGCCGATCGACTGGGGAAGCCGGCACCGGGCGGCCTGACACTAGCGCCATGGCTGGGCGCCGATTTCGCGCAGCTGATGCTGTCGGTCTACGAGATCGACGGCAGCCCCTGCGATGTCGATCCGCGCCATGTGCTGCAATCAGTCATCGATCGCTTCAAGGAATTCAACCTGACACCGGTCGTCGCCTGTGAGATGGAATTCTATCTTGTTGACCGCGAAGGCCGCCCTGGAGGTGGCAAGCAGCCGCCGGTCTCTCCCGTTACGGGCAATCGGCCGTGGGACATTCAGGTGTACGGGCTGCGCGAACTTGACGATTTCGAGCCTTTCTTCCGCGACGTCTACGAAATGGGTGAAGCGATCGACCTGCCGCTCGAATCTGCGATTTCAGAGTACGCGCCGGGCCAGCTCGAACTGGGCTTGCGCCACCGTTACGACGCGCTCCAAGCCTGCGACGAAGCAGTTAAATACAAGCGCCTGATTAAAGGTGTCGCCGTCCGTCACGGCTTCGAAGCAACTTTCATGGCCAAACCGCATAGCGATATCGCTGGCTCAGGCATGCATCTTCATGTGAGCCTCGCCAATTCGGATGGCTCCAATGCGTTTGCCAGTGACGACCCCGAAGGTAGCCTGCTTTTGAAGCACGCCGTGGGCGGCATGCAGGCCCTACTCAATGAATCGATGGCCGTGTTCGCACCGAATGCGAATTCTTACCGCCGCTTCAAGGCTAATTCCTACGCGCCGGTCGCCCCAACATGGGGCGTCAACAACCGAACGGTGAGCTTTCGTGTGCCAGCGGGACCGGCCAAATCCCGCCACATTGAGCATCGCATCTGCGGCGCCGATGCCAATCCCTATTTAGCGGTCGCAGCCATGCTGGCAGCCATCCATTGGGGCCTCAAACAGAAGCTCGATCCGGGTGCCGCAGTCGAGGGCAACGGCTATGCTAAGGCCCAAGAAATGGGACTGACACTACCCACCAATTGGCAGGCAGCAATCGATCTCTTCGGCCAGTCGGTGCGAATGCAGGACTATTTTGGCAACCGCTTCCATCACGTCTTTCGTTCGGTGAAGCAAACAGAGTATGACCGCTTCAACGCACGAGTCACTGAACTTGATTACGCGTGGTATTTGCGCAATGCCTAAGTATTCCCATCACAGAATGCGCGGGCTAGGTCACAGCGCCCAACCCCGTCCGCGCTTGTTAGCCTGCCGCTCAAATGCTACGTTCCGCCTGCGACTCAGCGCCATAAATCGCGAGGAAATCTGGGTAACCGCTTGAAATCATGAGCCTATTTAGTTCTAAGAAAAAAGACATTCAGGTTGTGGTGGGCGCGCGATATCGTTCGGCCGATACCAATCTGATTACGTGGGAAGTAGCATCGGTCTTCAATGGTATCGATGGCACGCCTTACGCGCATATTTTCTGCTTACAAGATCACTCGCGTCGAAAGACTGTAGCTCAGAGCTCGCTGGAGGCGAGCGCTCAATACATTCCCTTAACCGATAGGGCTTAAGACCCTCGCGAGGAGCAAAGAACCGCTCCAGATCACTCAACAACTCCAAGATTACATTCTGAAATTTGGATTTCGCGACGATCTGCTGCTTAAGGAGCCGCGGGAAGAGACTGCGAAGCAACGGCGCGCCAGATGTAGATCTCACCCGAGAAAGGTCAATTTATGCCCTGCTGACGCAGCTGACCGTCGCCAGGCACGCGCTTGGAATTGGCACTTTTACTCGCTATTCCAGCATTGCGCGTGCCCTACGCGTCGACGACTTCACCATCGCCCGCAAACGCTGATTATCAGCGAGTTGGCACGGTGTCTTGAACCGGCCATTCCACCCTGTCGCCGGATTGGATGCCCAGCTGTTCTGCTGTGCCACCGAGAATCTCCAGAACCGCTATCGCTGATCCTTCAGAACTGATGGGGTTTGTGTCGAAAGGCTTGGCCATCGCCGCTACGTTTATAACCCTACTGTCGACATCAATGAACAGCATGTCCAGGGGCAGTGGCGTATTCTTCATCCAAAAAGAAACCGGTTGTGCCACGGGATAAAGAAACAGCATTCCTTCATTCGCATCGAGATGTTCGCGGTACATTAACCCCTTCGCACGCTCATCGGCGGTATCCGCGACCTCGGCATTAAACTTGTAAGTGCTGCCGCTAGCATGAATCAAAATCGGCACCTTCTCAGTGGCAAATGCCGTTCCTGAAACAAGAAGAAGGCAAGTGGTCGTCACTACCTGCAATGAATGCAACAAATACAAAATTACCTCTCCATGCAGAAAAAACGGGCGTTTCTATCAGCTAAGACAGCAGATGAGCAGGCGCCACGTCCAGGGTCAAGCTTGCGTTGACAAAGTCAGCTTCTGCGGCATCTATTTTAACCAATTTGGTCAGGAGAAACGTCTTGGATATTTCCGGCGAATACCCGATTCCGGCGCCCCGTATCGCTGTTTGGGCCGGACTCAACGATCCTGATATTCTCAAAAGCGTGATTACCGGTTGCGAAGAACTCGTCCGCGATGGCGACGGCTTTACTGCAACGGTTGTGGCCAAGGTGGGCCCGGTTAAAGCTAAGTTTGGCGGTCGCATCACGCTTTCAGATGTTGATCCGCCCAATGGCTATACCATTACTGGCGAGGGCCAGGGTAGTGCCGCCGGCTTTGCCAAAGGCAGCGCCAAGGTGACGCTACTTGATGATGGCAATGACGGCACGATTCTGCGGTACACGGCAAACACTCAGATTGGCGGTAAGCTAGCCCAGATCGGCTCGCGCCTCATCGAAGGCACGGCAAAGAAGATGGCCGACGATTTCTTCAGCGCTTTTGCCGCAGTACTTGCGACACGACCAATCGACACCGCTGCGGCATCGGCACCCAGCCTTGAAGTGCATGGAGTGGAAAGGACGGGCTTTGAAGCGCTAGTTGCCACCGAAATCGCGGCGGCAGCAACACCCATCGCCAAGCCAGAGATCATTACGCATAAGGCGCTCCATCCTGCTATCTGGGTCACCGGTCTGGTCGCCGTTGTGAGTGGTGTCCTTTACTTCTTCGCGCGCCGTTAGACATCAGGGAGAAATCTACGTAAGCCTGCCGTTAAGATGACGGTGAACGACAAAGCTGTTCGGCGGAGTCCAAAGCGCACTTTGCTCGTTCATTTTCTACGCGAAACTTTGGGACTGACCGGGACGCATGTCAGTTGTGACACTGCGCAGTGCGGCGC
>CAYOYT010000226.1:0-4934 GCA_964408245.1 uncultured Dongia sp.
AACCGGAGAGAGCCATCGCGTGAGTGCCACCCCCCTCGCCCCGATCGCCGCACCCATCCACCTACAATTTGAAGACAACAGGCTGTTGCCGCAGCTTTTTGGCCAGCACGACCAGAATCTTGCCCGGATCGAGCAGGAACTGGGCGTCTCCATGGTCCCGCGCGGTAATCAGCTCGCCATATCCGGTCCGGCCGAAGCTGTTGCGACTGCTAAGCAGGTCGTAACCGGATTGTATCAGCGCTTGAAACGCGGGCTTGAGGTCGATGCAGGCGAGGTCGATGCGGCCTTGCGCCTGAGCCGCGATGAAGAGGGAATAGAGCCAAATCTCTTCGACGGCAGTGGCGGTGGCAAGGATGGCATGGCGATCCGCACGGCGAGACGCCACATCACGCCACGAACGGCGATGCAAGCCAAATACATGCGCATGCTGCATGAGCATGAATTGGTCTTCGGCCTCGGCCCGGCCGGTACCGGTAAAACCTATCTCGCCGTGGCAGTCGCGGTGGCGATGCTCACCAAGGGTACTGTCGATCGCATCATTCTATCGCGACCGGCGGTCGAAGCAGGTGAGAAGCTGGGCTTTCTCCCGGGCGATATGCGCGAGAAGGTCGATCCTTATCTGCGGCCACTCTATGACGCGTTGAACGACATGCTGCCAGGTGACCAAGTGGTGAAGCGCATGACCTCAGGCGAGATAGAGGTGGCGCCGCTCGCTTTCATGCGCGGTCGGACGCTGGCGCATTCCTTCGTTATTCTCGACGAAGCACAAAACACGACGCCGATGCAGCTGAAGATGTTTCTGACGCGTCTGGGACAAGGATCGCGCATGGCGATTACCGGCGATCTTTCCCAGATCGATCTACCAAGCGGTACGAAATCGGGTTTGAAGGATGCGCTGGAGGCGGTAGAGGGCGTAGAGGGCCTTGGCGTCGTGCGTTTCTCGGAAGTCGACGTTGTGCGACATCCGCTGGTTGCCCGCATTGTTGGCGCCTATGACAGCCGCGACCGGAAAGCGGCCGGTAAAGGGTGACGACACCAGCGCCATCCCTCAAGATCGGCGTCATCATCGGGGACAAGGCTTGGCATCGGGCTCTGCCAGATGCCGCGAAAATCGCCCGCAAAGCGACCAGGCGCACCGTGGTTGCTGCGCTTGGCGCTCGCTCGCTGCCGACCAAGCGCTTGAAGGAAGCGAGAAAAATTGCGCTCGACATCACCCTTGATAACGACAGCGGTGTGCGCCATCTCAATCGGGGCTATCGAGGCAAAGACCAGCCGACCAATGTTCTTTCCTTTGCGACGCTCGATGCCGGGCTACCGCCGAAGGACGTTCCGCCGCGGTATCCCTGGGCACTGGGCGATGTCGTCCTAGCGCTGGGGACGATCAAGCGGGAAGCTCAGGAACAGAAGAAGGACTTGTCTCAGCACTATTGTCATCTGCTTGTCCATGGTGTGCTACATTTGCTGGGCTTCGATCACGAAAAAGATCGCGATGCCCATGCCATGGAAAGGCTGGAACGGCAGATCCTTTCTGAACTGGGCTGGCCCGACCCTTACGCCTGAAACGAATTTGAGAAGGTCATGAGCGACATACCATCTAGAAGCGGCACAGCCGAAGAACCGGGTAAAGCGCGCCTGGGTTTCAAAGGCTTGATGCGCCTCTTCCGTAAGAAGGCTAGCAGCGAAAACGCGCTGCGCGACGCGATCGAAGAATTGATCGAGGAATCGGAATCCGGCGACGATGGGGAAGCGCCGCTTGATTCTAATGAATCCTCCTTACTGCTCAATGTCCTCAAGCTCGGCGACCTCACCGCTTACGATGTCATGGTACCGCGCGCTGATATCAAGGCGGCGCCTGAGAATATTGACCTCAAGGACATCATCCAGATGGTGCGCGAATTCGGCCATTCACGCCTACCCATCTATCGCGAGGATTTAGACGATATTGTCGGTATCGTTCATGCCAAGGATATTCTCGCCTTCTTCTCGGACCCAGAGCCCTTCCAGCTTAAAAAGATTCTACGTGAGCCGATGTTCATTTCGCCGTCGATCCCAGTGCTCGATCTGCTGCTGCAGATGCGCCACGGTCGCGCCCATATGGCGCTCGTGGTCGATGAATATGGCGGCATTGACGGACTTGTCACAATCGAGGATCTAGTCGAGGAAATTATCGGTGAGATCGAAGACGAGCATGACGTGGTGAAAGGCCCGCATCTCGTAACCCGTCCCGACGGCACGCTACTCGCCGATGCGCGCACGACGATCGAGATTTTCGAAGATAAGGTCGGGCCAGTTCTCACCGCAGAAGAGCGCGAAGCTGACATCGACACGTTGGGCGGCCTCGTCATGTCGCTGACCGACCGGGTTCCCCTGCGCGGCGAACTGGTGACGCATTCCTCGGGAATTACCTTCGAAGTATTGGACGCCGACCCAAGGCGCATTAAGCGCCTGCGCGTGCGCAATGTTCCAGGCCCTGCCAAGATGCTGGAAACGACCACAAAGGACTGAACCAGTATGCAGATGATGGTGCTGCTCAACGCCTGGGTCGGCGGGCTTGATGGTTGGCGCCGGCGCGGATTCGCGATCAGCATCGGGGCTGTTTCCGCGCTGAGCTTCGCGCCCGTGCATTTCTCGCCCGCCATGGCCGTATCGCTGATCCTCCTTTATTGGCTGATACAGGCGACACCGACGCGACGCATGGCTTTCAATGTTGCGTGGTTCTGGGGCTTCGGCCACTTCATTGCCGGCAATCTATGGATCGCCAATTCCTTCATGATCGACGCCGCCCGCTTCGGCTGGATGATGCCGCCGGTGATCTCAGGGTTAGCGGCGTTCTTAGCACTCTATGCCGCCCTGACGGGTGCCGCGATTTGGCGCCGAGGCGATCTTTCACCAGGCCGCATCATTGCCTTTGGGGCGATCTGGACGATCGGCGAGTGGTTGAGAAGTCATGTGCTGACGGGCTATGCCTGGAACCTTACAGCTTATGTTTGGGATTGGAGCCCACCGATGATGCAATCGGCGGCTCTCTGGGGCAGTTGGGGCCTCGGCCTCATCACTACAGCGATCTTTACTTTACCCGCGTCTCTTGCCGCAACTGATAGGAAGCGCGCCTATCGGGCCTGTATCGGCGCGCTTTGCACCCTGGCACTGCTTTTGGTCAGCGGCTTGTGGCGCCTGAGCGGTGACTCGAGCACGCCTGTGCCGGGCATCAAGTTACGCATCGTGCAGGCCAATGTCAGCCAGAAGGAAAAGCTCGACGGCGGCTTTGCCGAACAGCACTTCCTGAAGCATCTCGACCTGACCCGCAACACGCCAGGGCTTGATCGGATCACCCATGTGATCTGGCCGGAATCGGCCATTCCATTTTTGATCGACCGCGACGCATCGCTGCGACAGATGATCGCACAGATTGTGCCAGCCGGCGGCGCCTTGCTCGCTGGTACCTTGCGCGGCGCGCCATCGAGCGGGAAATTGGAGCAAGTATGGAACTCTCTGGCCGTACTGGACCGCGACGGTACTATTCGTGCAACGGCGGATAAGGTGCATCTCGTGCCGCTGGGCGAGTATGTGCCGATGCGCAAACTTTTCCCGTTCATCAACAAACTGACGCCGGGGGCGATGGATTTCTCAGCGGGGCCGGGACCGGTAACCATATCCGTACCCGGCGCACCAGATGTCGGCCCCTCGATTTGTTACGAGGTTATTTTTCCCGGGGCAATTGTAGATCAAGCCAAACGCCCGCACTGGCTGGTCAACATCACCAACGATGGCTGGTTCGGCAACTCAACAGGACCGTACCAGCACTTCGCCACCGCGCGTTTTCGGGCGGTCGAGGAAGGCATTCCTCTCGTGCGGGCCGCTAATACAGGAATTTCTGGCGTTGTGGATGCCTACGGACGCGTTGAGGCCCAATCACGTCTAGGTGAAGTCGCCGTTATTGACGCCGATTTGCCGCGCGACTTGCCCCCGACCTATTTCGCCCGCTTTGGCTTAATAATCCCGGCGTTACTCGCATTCTTTGCACTCATTCCTATGGTCCAGATCCGCCGATCTGCGTAAAATGGGATAGTTCTTCATCCTTGAGTTGCATGCGGAAATCGCCCCTGTACACAGGATTGGATGAAGCAATTGACCCGCCCTGTCGGGTGTGACAAGAAAACCCGTCAACATGACGGTGAAAAACGCGAAGCGCCGGAACTGAGTGCAGCAAACAAACGCTCACTGGCACATCGCGAGGCGAAGAAAAAACATTTGCGACCCACGAAGGTCGCGGCGCCAAGATCATCGCGTTCGTCGGTTTGAGGAGAGTGAGAAAAAGATGGCAAAGTCGACCAAGCAAGGGAGCGCCCCGAAGGGACGCAAATCGTCCGGCCGTATGGCCAGCAAGGGTTTCCCTAACCCCATAGACGTGCATGTCGGCCAGCGCATCCGCTTGCGCCGTACCTTGCTCGGTATGAGCCAGGAAAAGCTTGGTGAGGCCATCGGCCTTACCTTCCAGCAAGTACAAAAATACGAGCGTGGCGCCAATCGCGTCGGTTCCTCCCGCCTATTTGATCTTGGTCGCGTGCTTGACGTGGCGATCTCTTATTTCTTCGAAGACATGTCGAATGCGACGCAGGAGAAGAGCCCATCGAAGCTGATGGGTGTGTCCGCTCCCGCCCCGGTCGATTACGAACCAGATCCGATGGCTAAGCGCGAGACGCTGGAACTGGTGCGGGCTTACTATAAGATTCCCCAAGCCTCGGTCCGGAAGCGCATTTTCGAACTGACCAAGTCCCTTGCTAAGAGCTCGACCCTCGACGAAGAATGAGCTGGCCAAGCGCTGATAAATCCGGAGCGAGCCTGTTTTAAGGCCAATTCCACACCCTAATCTACATAGGACAGACGATTAAAACCCGCTTGACCGGGGAATCCCGCTCAACCATGATCCCGGC
>CAYOYT010000227.1:0-4016 GCA_964408245.1 uncultured Dongia sp.
GGGTTATCAACGCGCCAAGGGTCAGGGAACCCGTACCCGCCTCATCGGCCGCGAGCGTGGCTATCATGGCGTAGGCTTCGGCGGCATCTCCGTCGGCGGCATGGTCAATAACCGCAAGTGGTTTGGCACCGCACTTGGCGGCATCGATCATCTGCCGCACACCTATAACGCCAAGGAGATGGCGTATTCAAAGAATCAGCCGAGCTGGGGCGCACATCTCGCCGATGATTTAGAGCGCCTCGTGGCACTTCATGACGCGAGCGCAATCGCTGCCGTCATTGTTGAGCCGGTCGCTGGTTCGACAGGCGTACTTGTTCCGCCAAAGGGCTATCTCGAAAAGCTGCGCGAAATCTGCACCAAGAACGGCATTCTGCTGATTTTCGACGAAGTCATCACTGGCTTTGGCCGCCTCGGCACCAATTTTGGCTCGGATTATTTCGGCGTGACACCAGACATGATCACCTGCGCCAAGGGCCTAACCAACGGCGCGATACCAATGGGCGGTGTCATTGTATCAAAAGATATCTACGACACCTTCTGCAGTTCCGCTGCCGAGAATGCGATCGAGCTGTTCCACGGCTACACTTACTCAGCCCATCCAGTCGCCTGCGCTGCGGGTCTTGCCGTTCTCGACATATACAAGAACGAAGGGCTATTCGAGCGCGTGAAGGATTTGACTCCTTATTGGGAAAACGCGATCCACAGCCTCAAAGGCATCAAGCACGTGACCGATCTGCGCAATGTCGGCCTGATCGGTGCGATTGAGCTGGAATCGCGGCAAGGCAAGCCAGGCGCCCGCGCTTTCGACGCTTTTTTGAAGGCCTATGAGAAGGGTATGCTAATCCGCGTCACTGGCGACATCATCGCCATGTCGCCTCCCTTCATCGTTGAGAAAAATCACATCGATCAGATGGTCTCAATTATTGCCGACGTTCTGAAAGCCATCGACTAAACAAGCATCTGGCGCACAGGCGAGTCACCAAAGCGGGCTGGCCGGTGCGTTTCTTATTGGAGAAGACTCATGCTTATCGGCGTTCCTAAGGAAATCAAAAACCACGAATATCGCGTCGGTCTGGTGCCGGCCAGTGTGCGTGAGCTCGTGCATCATGGTCACAAGGTCATGATCGAAACAGGTGCCGGCGAAGGCATCGGCCTCGACGACCGCGCCTACAAGGCCGCAGGCGCCGCGATTGCCAAAAGCGCCGAAGATGTCTTTGCCAGGGCCGAGATGATCGTAAAGGTCAAGGAGCCCCAGCCGCGTGAAACCAAGATGCTGCGTAAGGGCCAGATCCTTTACACTTATCTGCACCTGGCGCCGGATCCCGTTCAGACAGAAGGCCTGATCAAGTCGGGCTGTACCGCCATCGCCTATGAAACCATTACTTCCCCGCGCGGCGGCCTGCCTCTGTTGGCGCCGATGTCAGAAGTTGCTGGCCGAATGTCAGTCCAGGTGGGCGCGCATTATCTTGAAAAGGCTCAGGGCGGCGCTGGCATTCTACTGGGCGGCGTACCGGGCGTGCTGCCAGCCAAGGTCGTCGTCATCGGCGGCGGTGTCTCCGGCACCAACGCCATTCGCATGGCGATGGGTATGGAAGCCAGCGTGACGGTCATCGACCGCTCGGTTGACCGCCTGCGCCAGCTCGACGAGATGTTCGGCAGCAAAGTTCATACTTGCTATTCAACCCTCGACGCGATCGAAGAGCATGTTGTGAATGCTGATCTCGTCATTGGCGCGGTATTGGTTCCGGGTGCTGCGGCTCCCAAGCTAGTGACGCGTAAGATGATCAAGCAAATGCGGCCGGGTTCGGTCGTGGTTGACATTGCCATCGACCAAGGCGGGTGCTTCGAGACCTCAAAGGCAACCACTCATGCCGATCCGGTGTATAATGTCGACGGTGTCATTCATTACTGTGTCGCTAACATGCCAGGCGGGTTGAGCCGTACTTCAACCTTCGCCCTTAACAACGCCACCTTGCCCTTTGCTCTGGCACTGGCCGATAAAGGTGCGAAGAGGGCGCTGGCCGATGACCAACATCTCATGAACGGTCTCAACGTCCATGAAGGAAAGGTGACATATAAAGCGGTCGCCGATGATCTAAAGAAAAAGTATGTGTCGGCAGCCGAAGCGCTCGGCCTCTGAAACGGCATAAGCCACAATGAACTGTACGGCGGGATCGCAAGACCCCGCCGTTTTTATTTACCCTCTTTTTGAAACTCCGGGCCTCCGGCAAGCAAAACCAACGCTGGGTCCAGACATGACGAGCCAAAATAGAAAGCAGGCCCTAAGGCAGCGTAATCCCGCCATCCGCCGACAACGGGAAGAACGGATTCCACGCCAGCTCCCAGATATGCCCTTCCGGATCGGCGAAATATCCGGAATAGCCGCCCCAGAAAACCTCTTCGGGTTTCTTCAGCAATTTAGCGCCGGCCGCCAGCGCCATGTCCATCGCACGGTCAACCGCTTCCTTCGACTCGAGGTTCTGCGCCAGCGTGATGCCGGTGAAGCCTGATCCAGATTCCAAAAGATGTGCGTCATCGGCCAACGATTTGCGGCTAAAGAGACCCAAGGCAACGCCGCCCGCCAGCTGAATAAAGACCACTTGATCGTTACTGGCGCCCGAAACCTCCCAGCCTAGACCCATTTCGTAAAAACGTCTCGCACGCGCGAGATCATGGACACCCAGTGTGATGAGACTGACTCGCGGCTTCATGGACATGTCCGACTTCCTCACAATTGAACTGCGTTAACGTCCTGATGCGCGTTGCGCGGCGCGCATGGCGGTCTGGCTTGGACAAAATGCCCCCTTTGGGCTAGTTTCTGCCTCGCATTGTCGGTCGCTCTGACCGGCGCCCAAGGTCATATGCGACCATCACATTTTGCCATAATGGTTCTTTATCATGAAGTATTTAGACGATTGGATCAGCGAACGAAAGGTAGACGAGGTTGAATGTCTCGTCCCTGACATGAATGGAATTCCGCGTGGTAAGATCCTGCCCGCCTCGAAGTTCATGAAGGGCGTGCGCGATGACGGCTTGCGTCTGCCGAGCTCCGTGTTTCTTCAGACTGTCACCGGCGATTACCCAGACATCGACGAAGACGATATCGGTTCCTTCCAGGATCCGGACGTCTATCTCCGTCCGGATCCCAATACCATTCGTGTCGTGCCCTGGTATCAAGGTCCGACGGCGCAGGTGATTCATGATTGCTTCGACGTCAACGACAAGCCGGTCGAACATGCCGCTCGTTACGTACTTAAGCGCGTGCTGGAGCTTTATGATGACAAGGGCTGGAAGCCGATTGTTGCGCCGGAGCTTGAATTTTATCTAGTGCAGGTCAACACCGATCCAGATCTGCCATTGCTGCCACCCATCGGCAAGTCCGGTCGCGCTGAGACCGGCAGCCAGGCTTACGGCATCGATGCGGTCAACGATTTCGATCACATCTTCGAAGACGTCTACGATTACTGCGAGCGCTCAGAGATCGACGTCGACACGCTGGTTCATGAATCGGGCTCGGCGCAGATGGAGATCAACTTCAACCACGGCAACCCACTGGAACTGGCCGACCAGGCTTTCCTGTTCAAGCGGACAGTGCGCCAAGCGGCCATGAAGCATGGCATCTACGCGACCTTTATGTCGAAGCCGTTGGCCAACCAGCCCGGCTCGTCGATGCATATCCATCAATCCGTGGTTGAGAAGCGGAACGGCAAGACCTTATTTGCAGATTCGAAGGGTCGCGATTCGGCGATGTTCCGCGCACATGTCGCCGGCATGCAGAAATATTTACCACAGCTCATCCCAATGCTAGCACCGAACGTGAATTCGTATCGCCGCCTGCGCCCGCAATTCGACGCACCCATCAACGTACAATGGGGCGTCGATAACCGCTCTTGCGGGCTACGCGTGCCGGTTTCCAGCGGCCCAAGTCGCCGCATCGAGAACCGCCTCGCCGGTGCAGATGCTAATCCATATCTCGCTATGGCGGCATCGCTGGTGGCAGGCTATCTCGGCATGAC
>CAYOYT010000227.1:4026-4913 GCA_964408245.1 uncultured Dongia sp.
CGAGCGCCTGAAGCCCACCAATCAAATTACGGGGAGTGCCTATCGGATGGCCCACACGCTGCCGAAGACGGCGCAGGAAGCCTTGCAACGTTTCATGGCCTGCAAGCCGATCCGACCGCTTCTCGGCGATAAATTCGTTAAAGCTTTGTGGATCGTGAAGATGGCCGAGCTTGAGGCCTATCAAAATGTTATCAGCTCGTGGGAACGCGAGCATCTTCTGCTTAACGTCTGACGAATGAGCAGCGAAAATGGTAAATTACTGATTAGCACCGCCGCCTCGAGCGAGGCGGCGGTCAGTCAGTTTTCCCGACGCCAGCAGATCCTCATTCTAACCGCGCGGGTGAATTTCAATCCGTGATGGCGCGATGCCGTTCTTGCCATCGACATCAAACCAATCACAGCAAGGAATTCACTATGACTGCACAAGCCAAGCGCAACAGCACCGCTGAATGGCAGGCGCAGGATCGGCAGCATCTTCATCCATTCACCGATCATGCCGAACTTGGCCGTCTCGGCGCCAAGGTCATTACTAAAGCCGAAGGCACCTATCTCTTCGACTCTGAAGGCAACAAGATTCTCGACGCTTTTGCCGGTCTGTGGTGCGTCAACATCGGCTATGGCCGGAAGTCCATCGCGGACGTTGCCCATGCGCAAATGCTGGAGCTGCCTTACTACAATACCTTCTTCAAGACGACGCATCCGCCGGTGGCCGAACTCTCAAAGCTCCTCGTCGAGATGACGCCGAAGCAGTTCAACCATGTCTTCTACGGCCTGTCGGGCTCAGATGCGAACGACACCATCGTGCGCATGGTACGTTCCTACTGGAATCTAAAAAAGGAGCCGAAGAAAAAGACTTTGATAACTGACGAGGTTGAGGCTGGCTAAAC
>CAYOYT010000228.1:0-996 GCA_964408245.1 uncultured Dongia sp.
GAGCGATAGTGTTCGAGCATCGCGCCGTTGATTTCGTCCCAGTCGTAGCGCGAGCTGGCGGCGAGCCCGCTGCCACCGGCGGCAACGCGCGCCAGCGGATCGGCGATATAGCTGGCGAGCGCGTCGGCAAAGCCGGTGATCGAGCCGGGTGCAATCAGCCGCCCGCTGACGCCGTCATTGACCAGCGAGCTGCTGCCCGTTGAAATCGCGGCAACGACGGGCTTTGTTATGTCAGGCAAATCGGTACTGAAAGCCGGCGCGGATATTGAGTCGGCAGCGACCGTCAACCTCAATGCTGCGACGGGAAACGTGATCAACGTGATCGGCAACAACGTCATTCAATCTTTTGGTGCCCCACAAGATGGTGCCGTGTTTGTTGTCAGTTTTGCCGGAACGCCGATCATCGAGCACAACGCCGCCGTTTCGCAGCCCATCATTTTACTGGCAGGCGCCAATGCGGCACAGACCGCGGGAAGCACCAAGATTTTCGCGAAGCGTGCCGGCGCTTGGTATGAGGTTGCCGGCGGGCCACTTCTTTCCACGGCGTCAACCCTCCCGGTGGCAACTAAGGCTGGTGCATATGCGCTTGTGGCAGGCGACAAGGGTACCGAAGTTAACTTCAGTACTGCTGGCGTCACCTGCACTATGCTGGCCGCAGCCATTGCAGGTAACGGCTTTCTCATTACCATTCGCAACTCGGCAGCATCCGGCGATGTGACGCTCTCAGGCAACGTCGATGGCATTACGAGCCGAAAGCTTCGCCCTGGTGACTGTGTCACCCTCCGCTCGGACGGTTCGACGTGGCGCACCGTGCGGGGTGCCTATAGCTTCGAGAGTGCGGAACAGGCGGTATCCCTTGCCACTCTTTATACCATCGCGCATGGCCTTGGTGTGGCACCCAACCATGTCCGCTTGGTCTTCCGCTGCAAGATTCCCGAAGGTGGTTGGTCAGTGGGCGATGAGCTCCAGATCGGGCAGTACGATTTAGGCAACAGC
>CAYOYT010000228.1:1006-4857 GCA_964408245.1 uncultured Dongia sp.
GCTTGGAACGTCAATGCAACAAACATCGAGCTCATAACGCAGCAAACTTACACCACGCCGTGGCTTCGTCAGAAGTCCAACCCTTCGGCTACTGCCGGTTATCCCACACCGGCTAACTGGCGCTACGTGGTCTACGCGAAGGACATGCGGGGATGACAATGCAGAGATGGTACATCACGCCAAGCGGTGACTTAATGAGCCTTGATGGCGCGCAGCCCGAGGCGAGTTGGGTTGAAGTCACCGGCCCTCGCGCTCACCCCAACCACGTGTGGCTAGGTAAAAGCTGGGGCTTTTCCAAGGCTGCTCTGAAGGAGATCGCCAAGGACAAACGATGGCGACTGGAGGTCGCTGGCGTCTCCGTCGGCAAACAGCTCATCGCGACCGATGATCGATCAAAGCTCCTCATCAATGGTGCTGTCAATCTTTTGAATGAGTACCCGTCACTCATCGAGGTTGACTTCGACAAGGGTAACTGTGACTTCGTCACTATCCCTCGTGACACCATGCTTGGCATCGGTGTGGCGGTAGGGCTCCACGTCCAAGGCCTGTTCACGAAATTGAAGGCGATGGCTGTCCTTATCGATGCGGGCGAGATCACTACGCCGACGCAAGTTGAAAGCTGGGAAGGTTGGCTGAAGTGACGCACGGCGAGAAAATGAAGGTTGCCATTGACGCCGTCACCGGCTTCTCAGTGGTGTCGTGGCCGCTATGGATGCAGTACGTCCAAATGGGCGTCGGGGTCTTCATGCTGTTCGCGGGCGCAATCCTCATGGGTTTCCGGCTGATGATCGCCTACCGAGATTGGAGTCGTGGCAAATGAGCACCATAGACCGCGTTAAGGCGTTGATTGTGGGGGGCGCGGTTGGTTTCGCGCTGCTGATCGGCATGCTGCAGGTTTTCGAGGGTACCGTTTACGACGACTATCTCGACGTCATCGGTGTTGCAACTACTTGCACCGGTCATACGGGTCCCGACGTCGTCGTTGGCAAGCACCGTACGCCGCACGAGTGCCGCGCCATTCTTGAGCGCGATGCACGCAAAGCGTGGGATGCTGCGGATAGATACGCGACCGTTGAGCTCAGCCCAGGCGAGCAAATCGCTTACGCGGATTTCATTTACAATTTTGGTGAGGGCGCATTCACCACATCCACCATGCGTAGAAAACTCAACAGCGGGGACCGCGTCGGAGCTTGCAATGAGCTACCGCGCTGGAAGTACGCAAAGGGTCGCATGCTGCCCGGCTTGGTAGTCCGCCGGGATATCGTCCGCAAGCTGTGCCTAGGAGAAACACTATGAGTATTAAAGACGATATTCTGACAATCGATAACCTGCTGCATGCGCTGGTCGCTGTGTCGTTCACGGTCCTGCTCGGGTGGTTCCTCCCATTTGCACCGATTTATGCCGCCCTAGCCGGTATAGGACTCTATCTGCGCGAGGCAAGCCAAGTTCATTGGGATTTCACCCTCGGATGGTCGGCGCATAAGCACCTTGAGTGGGCGGTCGGAACGTTCGCAGCCGCCGTTACCGCACTGGCCTTGGAAGTGCTCCGGTAATGGAGCCATTCACTGTGGCATATGCCGCCGTCAAAACCGGACGGTTCTGGTTAAAAGCCGCGCCATGGCTCCTCATCGCAATGCTGGTGCTATCCTTTGTCGTGGTCTGGAAGATAGACGCCAGCTCGATCGACGGGCTCATCGCCGAGCGAGACAGCGCCCGCCACGACCTGACGATTGCTAGAGCCGACGTCAACCGATGGATCGTCGCGGCGGAAGCCGCCAACACGGCCAATGATATTCACAATGCCGAAGTGGAGAAGGCGTGGGCAGACCTTGCTCGGGCCGAGACGCTGCTCACGACAGCCGAGGAGGTAGCCCAGAAGGAGTCTGCCGACCTCAATGCTGAAATTGCCAAATGGAAGGAACGCGTCAATGCGCACCCCGATCAAACTTGCATTCTGGGCCCTATCGATCGCGATGCTGTGCGGGTGCTCGTCCGCCCCTGAATATATCCCAGCACCGGTTCCGCCGATCGTTGTCAAGGTTCCGACCTATGTCGCCTTGCCGCACAGTGCGACGACCCCGTGCCCCGAGCCGGTTTACGCCGAGAGCGATATCGTTACTGGTGTTGATGCGTTGGGCGCGGCTAGCCGCTGGAGGGTGACAGCACGATGCAATGCCGGGAAGCTCGACGCGATCAACAAGCTGCAGCCGAGATCTCCGCCGCGAGGCGCATGGCCCACGTCGAAACGGGGCGCAAAATAACTTATAGTGTAAAGCGTAGACATCTATTGCGTCGCGTGAATATAATAAGACCAGGACGGTCTCGATCTTAAAACGGAGCCATCATGCTAATTGCTTTACGCCCACTTTTGATTGCCGCCACCCTCATTATCGCCAGTAACACCGTCAGCTTCGCTGAAGATGGTTTTTCGACCCCACAAAAGCTTTTAAACGATATTTATAGCCGGTACGGGAAAGACTACCCCGCGTCGAGGCTCGACTATGCCGACCAAAAAGTCATTGAGAAGTATTTCACGCCTGAAATTGCTGCAAAGATGATAGCCGACAATGCTAAAGCAGCAGCAGCTGGTGAAGTACCAACACTTGACGGCGATCCTTTTGTTGATGCACAGGAAATAGAAATCACCGAGTTGGTGATAGAAGATGTAAAACAAATCACGCCAGATGCGGCGATTGGCTATGTAATCTTTAAGAATGTTGGCACACCTAGAAAAGCAGAGCTCTTCTTACAGAAGACTGATAAAGGTTGGCAAATTACCGATATCATCTCCGTGCGGCATGACAAACTTTCTGACATTTATCGTCCGTAATAATATCAGTGCCAATTAGATGCTGATTACGGAGAGCTAAATGACCCTTGTGCCCGGTAGCCCAATAGGTCGCTCAGATGGCGGCCGCCGACCTAAATGCTGAATCGCCAAATGGAAGGAACGCGTCAATGCGCACGCCGATCAAGCTTGCATTTTAGGCCCTTCGATCGCGTCGCTATCCGGGTGCTCGTTCTCTCCTGAATACATCTCGGCGCCAGTTCCGCCGATCGTCGTCAAGGTCCCTACCTACGTAGCGTTACCCCACGGCGCGACGACACCGTGCGCCGAACCGGTTTACGCGGAGAAAGATATTGTGACCGGTGTTGATGCGTTGGGGGCAGCTAGTCGGTGGAAGGTGACCGCACGCTGCAATGCCGGGAAGCTTGGCGCGATTGGTGAAATGCAGCCGTGACCCACTGCCAACACTGAACCTTCATAATATATTGCAAAACGCGGGCCGCAGAAAAACATCTCTAAAAGTAAATTGATACACTAACTGACTCAAAACATTAGTGTTTTTTGTAATGCCGTTAACAATTTGAAATCACTCATGTATTTTGTATGGGGATTGCCACGGTGGTAAAAAAGTGATACAAAATGAAACGACCCAGTAGTTCCAGCTACCGGGCCGCTCCACATTAACCTAAGCTACATTAATAAGCGGTAAGGCATTTGGCCAGCTTGCCAGCCTGCCGTAAGCCTCAAAGAATGTTTACACATTCTTACCTCCTACAGGGACGACGCCCTGTTTTTGACAGCATTTCCCGAACACCCCACCGTGCAGCGAACCTGCACGGTGGCGTTCGTATGATTTTATATCATGAATTCTACACCACAACAAGGGGCTGTGAATATTCACAGATACCGTCTATAGTACCTCAGACAGACACTCTACAACGACTTGGACCCGCTAATGAGCAACACTACAGACAAAGCAATTCAGAACGCGCAAGCTAAGAAAGCTGAATTAATACGTACAATTTCTTCACTGGATCAACGCGTTAAGGCGCTCCGAGGTGAG
>CAYOYT010000229.1:0-4842 GCA_964408245.1 uncultured Dongia sp.
ACTTACCGCAGCCGGACTCACCGACCAGGCCCAGGGCCTCGCCTTCGCACAATGTCAGGCTGATATTCGGTACGACCTTTAATTCGCCAGCGCGGACAAAATACGAGATCGAGACGTTGCGTAGTTCCAGGATCGGCTTCTTAGCCTCATCTGTTTGTAGTCGGTCTAACGGGGCGGCGGCGCTGCTCATCTGACGATCCCCTAGTTTTACATGCTTAGATTTAGCTGTTTTCTCAATCACGCAAGCTAATTTCACGCATGCCGTCGGCTAGGAGGCTAAGTCCGACAACTAGCGATGAAATGGCTATAGCGGGAAAAAGCGACATATGTGGATAGATCGACATCATCGCATAGGTTTCTTTCACCATACCGCCCCAATCGGGGTCGGGTGGTGGCAGGCCGAGGCCGAGGAAGCCCAGTACGCCGATAGCGATCGTCGTATAGCCAATGCGTAGGCAGGCATCGACGATTAGCGGTCCGCGAGCGTTGGGCAGAATCTCGATCAACATGATGTAGAGAGCTGATTCGCCGCGCATCTTGGCGGCGGCGACATATTCACGCTCACGCAACTCCAGTGTCATACCGCGGACAATGCGAATGATCTGCGGCGAGGAGATGAAGATGACGGCAAAGACGATGTTGGCCGCCGACGCACCCAAACGCATGATGACGATGATGTAGAGCACGATTGCGGGAAATGACAGCAGGATATCAGCGATGCGGTTGACCAGATTGTCGACCCAGCCGCGATAGTAACCAGCCATAAGACCTAGTAGACAGCCGATAACATAGGCGCAAAAGACCGCAAATGGCGCTATTTTGAAGATTGTGCGCGAACCCCAGATGATGCGCGAGAGAATGTCACGCCCAGAATTGTCGGTTCCCAACCAATGTGCCGCCGTGGGGGGAGACATCAAGGCCTCCATGTCGTTAGCATTGGGATCGTAAGGCGCAATCAATGGCGCAAAAATTGCCACAAAGACCCAAAATAGTACCAAGAAAATCCCGATCATGCCGACGGGAGATTCTTTCAAAAGGCGGACCCTGCTCCAGGTCAATGATGCGATACCACTACTAGCCATGGCTGCCCTACTTTAAGAGAAACGGATGCGTGGGTTGAGCATCATGTACCCAATGTCGCCGGCGATTTGCGTGGCGACGGAAATGAAAACCGCGAACAGTGCACCGGCTTCGACCACGGCGACATCCTGCGCCAGTGCGGCTTCCAATAGCATACGGCCAAAGCCCGGATAGGCGAAGACTGCTTCCACCACGACGACACCGGTTACTAGATAGTTGAGCTGCAGCAGTATGACTGTGAATGGCGCGATCATGGCATTGCGCAAGGCATGCCTCATAATCACGGTATGGAACTTCAGGCCCTTGAGGATTGCGGTGCGGATGTATGGCCGCGTCATGACTTCGACCATCGAGGCCCGCACCATGCGCACGACATAGCCGAGATCGTAGAGCACCATGACCGCAACGGGTAAAAGCAATTGCTGCCAGATCGACCAGCCGGTGCCGGTGTCCAATGGCGATGTTCCGGGTAGCCAACCCAGCCAGATTACGAAGATACTGGCAAGAAACACACCGGAAGCAAATTCAGGGACGGATGTCGTGACGATACTCGCCACCGAAATACTCCGGTCAAGAAACGACCCTTCTCTCATCCCAGCCATAATGCCAAGGATAATCGACATCGGCACGATGATGGCAAAAGCAACGCCGGCAAGCAGCAGCGTGTTTTTCAGCCGATCACCGATGATATTATTGACCTCGGTCTTATAGAGTGTCGAATAGCCGAGATTGCCTGACAGTGTGTTCCCTAGCCATTCGCCATAGCGAACGACGACTGGGCGGTTCAGCCCTAACTCCTCGGTCAGTCGATCTACCTGATCCTGGGTTGCGAATGGCCCCAATACCTTGCGCGCCACCTGACCCGGCGTGAACTCAAACGCCGCGAAGACCAGCGCTGACACCACCAGCATCGTGAAGGCAAGCAAAGCTATTCGCTTGGACAGAAACGCCAGCATTGTCTCCCCCTCAACCTTCCCTGGAGCCCTTGCCGGTCATGTGCCGGCCCCTGATTCATGCCAGGTGTAAGTGGCTCAACTGACTAACTAAAGCACAAATGCGCGCCCTTGCCAGCCATCATTATGGAATATCATCATAATCAGCAGGCGTGTTGAGAATGCCTTGAAAGCACCGAAATTTCTTAATTTGCGCCGTTCTGTCGTTCATAAAGATACTGCGCAACCGCTAAATCCTCATGTCCGCCGCCGCCCGATTTGAACCAGGTGATCTCCTTTTCACCCTGTCGGCCGGGTCTTTCGCCGCGATTAAGCTGGAACATATCGATGAGAGCGTCCTCAGTTGTGAGGCCCGTTGCGAGCGGCTCGCAAATGTCGCCGGCAACATCAATTGTCGTGAGGCGCAGATCGACATAGTGCCGTGATGCCCGTATGAAAGCTGTGTCATCTGCCTCGCGCATCTCAGGAAGATATCCGCCGACAAGGTCAAGATGGCAGCCGGGGTTGAGCCAGATGCCTTTTATGATGGGTACCTGCGCTCGGGTTGCAGTAGAGATAATGTCGGCACGTCGCACTGCCGCTGCAAGATCGGTTGCAATTTCGACCGGCAATCCTGTCGCATGCAGAGGTGCCGGATCGAGCGTCTCCGGCCGGCGGCTCCACCAGGCGATATGTTTGATTGGCCGCATCGCGCAATGCGCGGCAATAAGATGCGGTGCCAGGGTGCCGCCACCGCAGACGAGCAGCGTCTCAGCATCCTTACGGGCTAGCAAGTCAGCTGCCATAGCGGAATTGGCGGCCGTCTTAACCAGGGTCAGTGCCGCCCCATCGAGTGTTGCGATGGCTCCGCCGTTACGACCCTCGAACAAGGCATAAATCCCTTGTATAGCCGGTATGCCGTGGCGCGGATTGTCCGGAAACACGCTGACCAGCTTGATGCCGAAATAGCGGTCGAAGTTCCAAGCCGGTAGCAGAAGCCAGTCGTTTTGGTCTTGCGATCTGGTGGGCTGGCTCAGCAGCATGCGATCAATAACGTCGACGCCTAGCTTGTTCATAGCTTTGAGAGCTGCGACAAGACCAGGATAATCGGTGAGAGTATGGATGCGCTCGGCGTCGAGGTGCGGCATGGATTACGCGCCACCGCTCATGAAGCTGCCTTCATGCCGAGCAGCCATTGAATGCCGGCGACATGCTGCTGATCATGGCTGCAGAGAAAATGGATCAGGCCGAGTAGGGTGACGGGGCCATAACCCTCGAATTTACCGCGTCGCGCTAGTTCTGGCGCGTTCACACCGTCGAGGATCGTCATCGTCTTTTCACGTGCCGCCTCGAAAGCATCGAGCGCTTGGCCGAGCTCCGCATAATCATAACCACGCGCCTTGACCAGGGCGTAACCGTCAACGGATTCCAGGACTGGCTCATTCTCGGACAGGAGGCGTTGAAAACGCCGAGTATATCCGTCTGCCTCGATATCGCGCATATGGCATATCTGTTGGCGAATGGTCAGCCACTCGCTGGGGATGCCCTCCCATGAGGTGGGTTTCCAATCCAACGCGTCGACTGGAATGCCGGAAAGGAGATTGCGTAGCGCACTCGGAAAGCTCCGCAACGAATTGAGGTCGTGCGGCAGCAGATTCATCCCGACTTACCTTATGAAAGGCGACTGCGCGGGCATTTCGCCGCCAGCCTCTTTCACCGCCGCTGCATAGGCGCGAGGATTCTTATAGGGACCGGTCTTGATCATATCTTTTTCCGTGGCGGGTCGTACTTCGTGGGTGCGCGGCATAATCTTGATGAAGCCGCCCTCACGCCCGATCAGCACAATCGGCTCGTCGTTGCGCGAGGCCACCCGGCGATGGTTGGCTGAATGGTCCATCATGGCTTGCAATTCACCCTCATCGCGATCGAAGACATATTCGTAAGCGGCAACACACTCTTCGACAAAATCCTTCTCTACGACCTGGATATTGGACATCAGCCAGCAGCGATCGGCGAAGATCCAATATGTGCCGAGGCCCAGCAATTCGCCCTTTCGCGTGAAGTATGGATAGAAGGGAAATGCACGGCAGGCGAGGGTGCGATTGTCACGCTCGCAGAAGCGCGCGCCCTTGCACTCGACGGCGATGCAATCCTTGTGTAGCTCCGAGACGATCTTGCGCGCCGTCGCGTCATGGGGCTTGAAGCGGCTCCACAGATCGGTCCGGCTTTTCAGCAAGGCGAATTCTGGCTTATCTACGACAGGGATGGCATGGGCGGTGTCGCAGCAGACCGGTTGACCGTTATTAAGCGGTGCGCAGAAACGGCCGCAGTCGAAACGCGAGACATTTGCTTGAAAGCGGTCGTAAACCAACTTGAAATCCGCCGGTCGCATGGTCTGAGTCATGGCATCTGTGCCTTAAAATACGAATCGCGCAATGTGCACTTCGGCTAATTTATGCTTTGCCGCCGACTCAAAATCCAGTTAAGAATTAGTCAGTTAGCAAGGTTTTGGACGGACTACTCCGAGATTGGCTGCAAACGAGGAAAGCGCATCCATTATGACGCGTTTCTGGGTGATCGGTGGCGATTATGCCGACACGAATTTCGACCAAATTCAAGGTGGTGGCAACGAAGAGCGCATTGGCCCTTTTGCCACATATGACGAGGCTAAGGCCGCCTGGCAAAAGCGCGCTTGGGAAACGGTCGATCATGCCAATGCCCGTTACCGGATCGAGGAAGAAGGCGGCGAGATCTGTTATTGGGTCGTCGGTGGTCCCTATTGCGACACCACCTTTACCGAGCCCGCTCCTGGGGGCGGCGAGCAATGGTT
>CAYOYT010000230.1:0-4840 GCA_964408245.1 uncultured Dongia sp.
GACCTGGCCCCGAAGACAAAAAACCCCCTCCCCGGAGCCGCAGAATTCATCTGCTGCAGGGGGTCGAAAGGCGCGCGGAATGTATCAGCGGGTTACAGCCGGAGTAAAGTGCGGTTTAGAAGTGATCAAATATTTACTATATATTTGAAATATATACATTTAATATAAAAATGCTGCATCGCAATAACAGCACTTGGTAGTAACGCGTCTTAAAGCACCGCGAAAAACAAGATCAGGCTCAGGATGAAGCCGATACCGATCACCATGAAATACGGCATTTTGACTCCCCTCAAACGTCATGCCCGGACTCACTCTATCAGCCGCACCACTGGCCGGGCATCCACGCCCTCCACCACGTCCATGGCTCCGCCGACAAGCGAATCACGCCCGCCAAAACGGTTTGCCTATCTCATCGGCCACGTCGCTGCGTGAGAGGCCTATATCGCTGAGCTCATGCGCACTTAGCCGTGCTAGCGCTTGGCGCTGGCGGTGCCGTTCCAGGACTTGCGCGATCCAATCGATGATCCACATCAGCAAAGTCTCAGACTGGGCAGGCTGGCAATGCTTTGTCGTGTTGCGTGTCAATGTCATCATCATGAATCCCTTCCGTAGAAAACTGGTGCTGACAGAAAGATGCGGCCATCGGCGTTTCCTGTCGCGGTGGATCGCTTCGTTCGTGGCCGAAGCATCTCCGGTTGGCGGTGTCTTATTCGGCTTCTATGATTGCCGCATGACACTTGGATCAAACTTGGCGGAAGTTGCGGCGCTGGTGGGCGATCCAGCGCGCGCCAACATGCTGGCAGTACTGATGGATGGCCGCGCCCTCACCGCGACAGAGCTTGCTTACGTGGCGAATATCAGCGCCTCCACGGCGAGCGCGCATCTGGCTAAGCTGGAAGCAGCGCATCTCTTGACTGTCGTGAAACGAGGTCGACACCGCTATTTCCGCCTCGCGTCGCCCTTGGTCAGCCGCATGTTGGAAGGCATCATGACGTTTGCCGCCATCGGCGGCCCACCGCGCTATCGACCGCATGGTCCCAAAGACGCGGCGATGCTCCTGGCGCGCACCTGCTACGATCATCTGGCCGGGCGTCTTGGCGTGGCGCTCGCCGATGCCATGGTGACGCGCGGGTTTGTCGTCCTCACGGAGGATGCGGGTGAGCTCACCCAGGAAGGCCGTGCGGCGCTCGCGCAGATCGGTGTGGCGATCGACCATCTGCCGCAATCGCATAAACGCGTTTTTTGCCGCCCTTGTCTCGATTGGAGCGAACGCCGATCGCATCTTTCCGGCACGATCGGGGCGGCACTCGCCCGTCATTGTTTCGACCGGCATTGGATCGAACCTATCCGCGACAGCCGCGCCGTGCGCATTACCCCCGCGGGACAAGCGGCGTTGCGCCAGGGCTTCGGCATCGACCTCTCATAATCACTCACCCGTGATCAGGCGGTACGCCGCCTTGAGCCGACCTTCCATCCGCGCTAGAAAGAAGTCCTCCCTTGGCCGACAGGCCCTATCTTGAAAGGCTGGCTCATGCGCCGATTCCTGGCAGCTCTGTTGTTTTTGATGACGACCTTCGCTTTACCAGCGCTGGCCGCCGATTATCTCTCTGGAATCAGCGATCTGCCGCTGCCGGCGGGCCTGGTGGAAGCCAAGGACAAATCGACGGTGTTCGATTCGGCCATCGGCCGCGTGGTCACGGCTTATGCCAGTGGCCCGGGCACGGCTGACAGCGTCCATGATTTCTACGAGGATTCCCTGCCGCAGCTCGGCTGGGAGAAGACCGACGAAGGTAACTGGCGGCGCGAGAAGCAGACTCTGAAGATCGACGTGCTCGGCCCAGAAGCCGGTCCGGTGACCGCGACCTTCACGCTCTCCTCCGATAATTGAGCGCACGGGTCATGGCCTTCGCCACCATCGAGACTGAAACAAAAGGCCGCGTCGGCCTCATCCGTCTCAACCGCCCGCAGGCGCTGAATGCCCTGTGCGACGACCTTGTGCGCGAATTGGGGCAAGCGCTTGATACGTTCGAGCAAGATGCGGGCATCGGTGCCATCGTCCTCACTGGCTCGGAAAAAGCTTTCGCCGCGGGTGCCGACATCAAGGAGATGAAAGATCGCGGCTTCGTCGACGTTCTGGTCAGCGATTTCATCACCCATGGCTGGGAACGCATCTCGACGGTGCGCAAGCCGATCATCGCGGCTGTTTCTGGCTTCGCGCTCGGCGGTGGCTGCGAGATCGCCATGATGTGCGATGTCATCATCGCGGCGGAGAACGCCAAATTCGGTCAGCCGGAAATCACCCTCGGCATCATCCCAGGTGCTGGCGGCACACAGCGTTTGACCCGCGCCGTGGGCAAAGCGAAGGCCATGGACCTTGTCCTCACCGGCCGCATGATGGATGCAGCGGAAGCTGAGCGCAGCGGCCTCGTCGCGCGCGTGGTCCCGCTCGAGAAGCTGCTCGACGAAGCGCTGGCGGCGGCCGAGAAGATTGCCAGCTTTTCTCTGCCCATCACCCTCATGGCAAAGGAAAGCGTCAACCGCGCCTTCGAGACGACTCTTGCTGAAGGCATCAAATTCGAACGCCGCCTGTTCCACGCGGCCTTCGCGACCGAGGATCAAAAGGAAGGCATGACGGCCTTCACTGAAAAGCGCAAACCCGCGTTCCGGCACCGCTGAACGACCGGGTGCCCCGGCGATCCACTGGCGCATTCAAGGGCGCAGATACCCGGATCAAGCCCCGATTACGTCAATTGAGGAAATATTCAGCGTAGTGTCACAAATAGTATATCGAGCCTTTACAACACACTAGGGGCTGAGGCGCGACGTGATGTCGCCTTTCTTCTTGCGTCTTTCTCGAGATTTTCTATTTTAGCGCGGTCATTCTGCTTCGTACTGCCGACCTGCTAAGCCCTCCGGGTGCCCAGATCGTGTCATGATCGAGACTCAGTCTGATGCGTTGCCCATCGGGGGTGGCGCCACCCAACTATGTTTACGGAGGACAGCAATGCCGACCGGCACTGTCAAATGGTTTAACAGCACCAAAGGTTATGGTTTCATTCAGCCGGAAGCCGGTGGCCCGGACGTGTTCGTACACATCTCGGCCGTCGAGCGCGCCGGAATGGGCACACTCAACGATGGCCAGAAGGTCTCGTACGAAGTGCACAACGACCCGAAGCGCGGTAAGAGCTCGGCCGAAAATCTGAAGGCCATCTAAGCTGACATTCCAGCACTGCCTCCAGGCAGTGCTGAATGGGATGGGGCACCCAGCAACGGGTGCCCCATTGCTTTTGTTGCCAGTCGTTTCTTTTTGAGCGGCCGGGTGTGATTGCCCGTCTTTTTTGCCGCTCGCCCGATATCCGCCTTCGTCGATACCCGCCCATGCTGCCGTTACCTGGCGCCGGGCCAACAATGAAAAGATGGAGATTCTCATGGCCCGCAAGAAACCAGCCCTCGACACTGGCTTCGTCCTCTTCGACGTGATCTATCAGGACGGCCGCCAAACCTCCAACCGCAAGGTCCCCGCCGAAGGTCTCGGCGGCCTCGACGGCGACGACCCCGCGAAGACCTTCCTCGAACAACAAGATCGCAAGATCGCCGAAATGTCCGGCCAATCCCGCGGCCCCATCAAAACCATGAAGCGCTCACCGGGTCAGTAAGCGGGCGCCTTCGGCGGCGTTTTGCGGGCACGCTCTTCGTCCCTACGCCGTCATCCCCAGGCCCCGCGTTGATGCCGCTGGCCGCGGACCCACTCTCTCACCCGCACAAACGTAGCATCCACCGCTACCCCACCGCCTGATCGATCGCACCAAAGATCGAGGCGCCAACAGCGTCGTGCATGTCGATTCGGACGCGGTCGCCGGATTTGAGGAAGGGGGTCGCCGGCTTGCCGCTGGCGATCTGTTCCACCATGCGGCGTTCGGCGATGCAGGAATAGCCCCGCCCGCCCTCGCTAACCCAGCTCCCTGGCCCGCCATCGGCGCCGCGGTTGGAGACCGTGCCGGAGCCGATGATCGTGCCCGCCCCCAGCGGCCGTGATTTGGCGGCGTGGGCGATAAGCGTTGGGAAATCGAACGTCATGTCGATCCCGGCATCGGGGCAGCCGAACATCTCGCCGTTGAGATAGGAGCGAAGCGCGCCGGTGAGTTTGCGTCCATCCCAGGCGGTGCCCAATTCGTCTGGTGTCACCGCGACTGGCGAAAAGGCCGAGGATGGCTTCGATTGGAAGAAGCCGAAGCCCTTCGCCAACTCATGGGGGATGAGGTCTCGCAAGGAGACATCGTTGACCAGCATGATCAGGCGGATGTGCTGTGCGGCCTGGGCGGCGGTCGCGCCCAGTTTTACATCATCCGTCACGATCGCGATCTCGGCCTCGAAATCGCAACCCCAAGTCGGATCGGTCAGGGGAATGTTCTCTGTGGGACCAAGGAAAGAATCGGAACCGCCCTGATACATCAGCGGATCGCTCCAGAAGCTTGCTGGCATTTCGGCGCCGCGTGCCTTTCGCACCAGCTCGACGTGATTCACATAAGCCGAGCCATCGGCCCATTGATAAGCACGCGGCAGCGGCGACAGGCAGTTCTTTGGATCGAAGGCAATGCCGGTGATGTCACCCGCATGAAGACGTTGCGACAGATCGTTAAGCATCGGCTCGGCCCGCGCCCAATCATCGAGCGCCGCCTGTAAATGCGGAAACGCGGTCACGGGACAGGCGTGCGTCAGACTGCGGTCGATGACATGCAGCGCCCCGTCGCGCGTTCCATTCTTAAGGCTCGCGAGTTTCATGCTTTTTCAGTCTCACTTTTCAAAGATCCGTCATGCAACCAGGCAGCGTGCTTTGGGG
>CAYOYT010000231.1:0-4803 GCA_964408245.1 uncultured Dongia sp.
CGCTATGGCTGCCGATCCAAGTGCTGATCTCGAACATGCGCTCGATCGCGCACGGATCCAGCAACTCATTGCCGCCAATGGTGGTTATGCACGCTTGCAATCGGACGACCCCACCCGCGAACCGGAGGCTGACTTCAACAGCCTCGGCTGCAAGAAGTAATCAGCGGCTTTTCAATAGATCACGGATTTCAGCAAGGAGCTTCTCGCTTTCCGTCGGCCCCGGCGGCACGGCAGCTTCCTCAGCTCTCTTAAAGCGATTGATTTGTTTCACCAGGACGAAAATCGCGAAAGCAACGATAAGGAAGTTGATAATGGCGTTGAGAAATACGCCGTAATTGATAGTAACGGCGCCGGCTTCCTGCGCAGCTTTCAGCGTATCGACCTCAGGCCCGTTGAGGGTGATGAAGAAATTGCTGAAATCGATACCACCCATGATAAACCCGATCGGCGGCATCAAGATATCCTTCACCAACGAACTGACGATGCCCGTGAAAGCAGCGCCGATGATGATACCGACAGCAAGATCGACAACGTTGCCACGCATCGCGAAATCACGGAACTCCTTAAACATGATTCAACCCTCACTCAGCATCTTCACTCATTCGGATTAGGTCAGGCCAGAACCGCCTGCAAGGCGTCGACGACACGTCCCGCATCCATATCGGTCATATCCGGATAGAGCGGAATCGATAGTTGACGTGCATAGTAAGCATTGGCGCCGGGCAGATCGAGATCGCCATAGAGATTGCGATAATAGGGATGCCAGTGTACGGGCAGATAATGCACCTGTGTGCCGACACCCTTGGCTCGCAGCTCCGCCATAACCTCAGCGCGCGATTTACCGATCGCGTCGAAATCGATCAACACGGCATAAAGATGCAAGGCAGCGTTGTCGCCAGGCTGCTTCAAGACGATCTTGAGTCGCGGCGCCAGTGGCGCTAGCTGCATATCATATAGCGCTGTCAATTCGCGGCGACGCGCGATGAAACGCGGCACCTTGGCAAGCTGGCTTTCGCCCAGCGCACAGGCAAAGTCGGTGATACGGTAATTCCACCCCAGTGACTGCATTTCATGATACCAGGGGTTCGGTTGGCCATCTGGCGCAAAGCCAAGGTCGCGATGCTTGAACTCGCTCGGCTCACGCACGATACCGTGGCTGCGGTAGAGCTGCATGATCTTGTGTTGCTGTGGGTCATTGGTGGTGGTGACCCCTCCCTCGCCCGTCGTCATCGTTTTTGCCGGATGCAGCGAGAAGCACGCCATCTCCGAGAGAGCACATGCGCCGACCTGAGCAGTACTGTTGTTGCCTGCTTGATGCACAGTGCCCAGCGCGTGGCAGGCATCCTCGATGATTTTGATACCCTTAGCCTCAGTAATGGCGCGGATCGTCGCCATATCGGCACAATGTCCGTTAAGATGCACCGGCAACACCGCCTTTACCTTTGCCGACCCCGCCCGAGCGAGAGCCGCCTGCAAGGTCTCCGCCGTCAAGCGGCCACTATCCGGATCGACATCGGCGAAGATCACGTCGGCGCCGCAGAAACGCGCGGCGTTGGCAGTAGCGGCGAAGGTAAGCGCTGGCACGATCACCGCGTCGCCCTTCTCGAGGCCGAGCGCAATGCAGGCTAGGTGTAAGGCCGCCGTCCCACTATTGCTGGCGACCGCATAGCGAGCGCCAACCGCCTTAGCGAAGGCTTGTTCGAAACGCGCCACGCCGGGACCGGTCGTCAGATAATCAGCTTGCAGGGCCTTAGCGACGGTAGCGAGGTCATCAGCATCGATGCTCTGCCTAGCGTAGGGAAGAAAGGAATTTGTGGACATGATCTCTGCCGGGGATTGGAAACGGAGGAAAATCTATACCGGGCCCAGCCACGCCACGCCAGCGGCAGAACGTCTCACAACAATTTCTATTAACCAATCTTCGTTAAAGTGTGGACCTGGGTTGCTTGATATAGTTTTGGGCCAAATTCAGCTAGGCAGAGAGTTTACCCGCATCATGACAACGTTGGACGAGAACCAGCCCCAAGATGGCGATTCCGATCCCAAAGTTTTCGTCTACCGCATCCAGCAGCGTAAAGGCCTGCCAATCCTTCGCGGCGAGATTCTAGCCGAAGACGAGGCCGATGCCGAGCGACAGCTGCGCCTAAAATTACTATCGCCGACGCTCCCGCCACATGTCGATCTTGAAGCCAAAGCCGAGCTCGACGCCCGGGAACGGGCAGTCAAATCGCGAAATGTGCGCCAGCTTTTAGACATTCTGCGGTCTCATCATGACTGGCTTCGCGGTGAGGGCGGCGAACGGGCCGATTTTACCGGACGCAACATGTCGGGGCTGAAACTGCCGCGATTGGACCTCTCTATGGCCAATCTTTCCGGCTGCGACTTCTCCGGCGCAGATCTCTCGGAGAGCAAGCTGCACGGTGCCAATCTTGCCGGGAGCAATCTTGCCGGCGCCAATCTCAAGAATGTAGATCTTTCTAGTGCCGATCTGTCGGATGCCAATATGAAAGGCGCCAATCTATCGGGCGCCAATCTCGATGGAGCAGATCTCTGGCGGGCCAATTTGATGGCGGTCGAAGTGGCACCGGATGTCCTGCACCGGGCTCTTTCCTGTCATCATCCAGGCTCGAACAAACCAAACGAGCAATAAATAGCCTTATTTTTCAATATATTGACCAAATCCTTGCGGTCCCGGCCCTAGGCTGGGTATCACTGCGCGCTTATGCGCCCCGGGCGCGAACGAGTCGTGTACAGTCTGGAATATTATGAGCGATCTTTTCGAAGGCGCCCCCAAGAAGGGCAGTGATTATTCAGCCAAGGATATTGAGGTCCTAGAGGGGCTCGAGCCTGTCCGGCGCCGTCCTGGCATGTATATCGGTGGCACAGATGAACGCGCCCTCCATCATTTGGTCGCCGAGGTTCTCGATAACTCGATGGACGAAGCCGTATCCGGCCATGCCAGCCGCATTGAGGTTGAGCTCGACACGGACGGATATGTCACTGTACGCGATAACGGCCGTGGTATTCCGATCGATGCGCACCCTAAGTTCAAGGACAAGTCGGCGCTAGAAGTTATTCTCACGACACTCCATTCCGGCGGCAAATTCTCCGGCAAGGTCTACCAGACCTCAGGCGGTTTGCACGGCGTCGGCAGTTCAGTGGTGAACGCACTCTCCGATGACCTCGTGGTCGAGGTTGCGAAAGAGAAGCAGCTGTGGGTGCAGCAATATAAGCGCGGCAAGCCGGTGACGAAGCTGGTCAATCGCGGCAACGTTAATCGTCGCGGCACGTCGGTGCGCTTCCATCCAGATCCGGAAATCTTCGGCAAGCAGGCACATTTCAAGCCCTCACGGCTCTATCGCATGTGCCGCTCCAAAGCGTATCTCTATCGGGGCGTTGAAATCCGCTGGAAATGCGATCCGTCGCTGATCCATGAAGGTGAGGAGATTCCGGCCGAAGCTGTACTGCATTTTCCCGGCGGCCTCATGGACTACCTCAATATGACGTTGGGGAATCGCAAGACCATTACCTCGGCCCCTTTTGCTGGCCAAGCGGACTTTACGGATGAACAGGGGCGCTTGGAATGGGCGATCGCTTGGCCAGCCGATGAAGAAGGCTTCATCAACTCCTATTGCAATACAGTGCCGACGCCGGAAGGGGGCACACATGAAAGCGGTCTGAGAACCGGGCTTACTCGGTCGCTCAAAGCCTATGGTGAGCTGATCGGTAATAGGAAGATCAGCCTCGTTACCTCGGATGATATCTGCGGCAATGCCGCGATGTTGCTATCGGTCTTCATCCGCGACCCTCAATTCCAGGGACAGACCAAGGAAAAGCTGGCAACACCTGAAGCAACGCGCCTCGTGGACAATATGACCAAGGATCATTTCGATCATTGGCTGTCAAACGACACAAACCGTGCCAAAGATTTGCTTGAGCGTGTGATTGAGAAAGCAGAGGAGCGTCTCAGAAAGAAGCAAGATAAAGAGCTTTCGCGCAAGACCGCGACTCGTAAGTTGCGTCTTCCTGGCAAGCTTACTGATTGCACTAAGGACGCGATGGTTGGGACCGAAATCTTCCTGGTAGAGGGCGACAGTGCCGGCGGCTCGGCCAAGCAGGCCCGCAACCGCGAGACCCAGGCTGTGCTCCCATTACGCGGCAAGATCCTCAACGTCGCATCAGCGACCAATGACAAGCTCGCTGCCAACCAGGAACTTGTCGATCTCATTCAAGCGCTGGGCTGCGGCAGCCGTGACAAATATAGTGAAGAACGTCTGCGCTACGAAAAGGTCGTCATTATGACCGACGCCGATGTTGACGGCGCGCACATCGCTTCGCTGCTGATGACCTTCTTCTATCGTGAAATGCCCCAGCTCATAGAGAACGGCCATCTCTATCTTGCTCAGCCTCCGCTCTACCGTCTATCGCAAGGTGGAAAAATTGCCTATGCCCGCGACGATGCGCATAAAGAAGCGCTGATGAACGGCGAGTTCTCCGGCCGCGGCAAGGTTGAGATCAGCCGTTTCAAAGGCCTTGGCGAGATGCCCGCCAATCAGCTCAAGGAAACAACGATGGACCCCCGCTATCGCTCGCTCCTCAAGGTGCGCATACCGCATAAATATAATGAGGAAGAGCGCGACGAAGCTCGGGAGACGGCGGATTTGGTCGAACGCCTGATGGGGCGAAAGGCCGAGATGCGCTTCCAATTCATTCAGGAAAATGCTCGTTTCGCGCAGAACCTCGATATCTGATTATAACCGCACCGTCTCTCACATCAGGGTATTCGGCTCCCGGCAAATCGTC
>CAYOYT010000232.1:0-2687 GCA_964408245.1 uncultured Dongia sp.
CAATCAGCGGCACCCCGCCGGATCCGCCACAGCCGAGGATCGTCACCTTCATACGACTGCCTTGGTGAAGAGGCGATCGAAATTGGCGGTTGTCTTGACAGCAAGATCAGCAAGCGACAGGCCAAGATAATCAGCGACAAAGCTTGCCGTGTGTATCACAAAGGCCGGTTCGTTGCGTTTGCCGCGCATCGGGATCGGCGCGAGATAAGGTGAGTCCGTCTCCACCAGCAAACGATCCTGTGGAATAGTCTTGGCGACGTCGCGCAGTGCAGTGGCACTTTTGAACGTCACGATTCCAGACAAGGAAATGTAAAAACCCATCTCCAACGCCGCATCGGCTAAATATTGCGTCGAGGAGAAGCAATGTATGACGCCTGTTAGACCGCCCTTCTTTGCGCCTTCCTGGAGCAGATGGACCGTATCTTCATCGGCATCGCGGCTGTGGACAACAATTGGTAGGCCCGTCATACGCGAAGTCTCAATATGGGTCGCGAACACTTTCTGTTGGCGCTCGCGCGGGCTCTTGTCGTAGAAGTAATCCAGACCGGCTTCACCTATGCCGACGACTTTGGGATGTTTGGCAAACTCGGTTAGGCGCGCGACATCGACATCCGGCTCGCTCTCAGCTTCATGCGGGTGAATGCCGACCGTACAGCAGATATTGTCGTGGGCAGCAGCAATCTTAAGCACCTGATCGAACTTGGTGATCCGCGTGCAGATCGTTAGCATGCGCGCGACCCCGTTTTCTTTTGCGCGCGCTAAGACGGCATCAAAGTCGCTGCCAAAATCCTCAAAATCAAGATGGCAATGGCTGTCGACAAGATTGAGACTCACGACTTCGCCTCTTCCGCCTCGACAAAGCGTGGGAAGATCGCGGTAGGGGTCGGCAGGACCGAGGCACCTTTAATACGAACCCTACCACCCAATTGAGTGAAATTGCGCTCATTGGCTGGAATGCCCAAGATATCGAGTAGCTTCGCCATAGATTGCGGCATAACCGGCTGAGTGAGGATCGCAACTTGCCGCAACACCTCCGCGGTCACCCACAGCACGGTGCCGAAGCGCTCCGGACTATTTCTGCGCAATGACCAGGGCTCGTTGCTAGCGAAGTAGCGGTTAGCCTCAGCTACAACAGTCCAGGTCGATGTAAGAATCTGGTGAAGCGCAAAAAGATCCATGCTCTCACGCGCTTTGCCAATTAGGGCATCGGCCTGCATCAGTATTGCTTTATCATCATCATTCAATGAACCAGGCTCCGGCAATTTACCATCTAGGTTCTTTGCTATCATGGAAAGCGAGCGCTGCGCGAGATTGCCAAGATCATTGGCAAGATCTGCATTCATACGCTGCACGATTGCTTCTGGACTATAGCTCCCGTCTTGCCCAAAAGGCACTTCACGCAGGAAGAAATAACGCATCGCGTCGATACCGTAGACCTTCGCAAGATTGAAGGGATCGATCACATTGCCGACCGATTTCGACATCTTCTCGCCCTTGTTAAACAGGAAGCCATGGCAGAAAACGCGCTTTGGCAATGGCAGACCGGCCGACATCAGAAAAGCTGGCCAATAGACCGTATGAAAACGCACGATATCCTTGCCGATGATATGCACATCGGCTGGCCAGAACTTCACGCGCGGCCCCGTGGCCTGAGGCCAGCCGGTCGCAGTCACATAATTGGTCAGCGCATCGACCCAGACATACATGATGTGTTTTGGATTGCCTGGGACCGGAATACCCCAATCGAAAGTCGTGCGACTGATCGATAGATCCTTGAGGCCGCCTTTGACAAAGCTCATCACTTCATTGCGACGTGCATCGGGACCGATGAAATTGGGCACACGCTCGTAAAGCTCGATCAACTTGTCCTGATACTTCGACAGTCGGAAAAAATAACTTTCCTCCTCCACCCACTCGACTGGCGTGCCGGTGGGCGCGAAACGCTTGCCATCGGCATTGAGGGTAAGCTCGCTTTCGTCGTAATAGGCCTCATCGCGAACGGAGTACCAGCCAGCATATTTATCTAAATAGATGTCGCCGGCCTCCTCCATCTTCTGCCAAAGGGCTGCGCAGGTCTTGTAATGCCGCTCTTCCGACGTGCGGATGTAATCGTCATTCGACGAATTGAGCACAGGACCCATATCGCGGAAGCGCGCGGTATTGCGATCGGCGAGCTCTTTGGCAGTGATCCCTTCACGCTCGGCAGTCTGCTGCATCTTCTGACCATGCTCATCGGAGCCTGTCAGGAAGAACACTTCACGGCCATCCAGTCGCATGAAGCGAGCAATCGCGTCCGTCGCGATCAGCTCGTAGCCATGGCCGATATGCGGCGCCCCATTTGGGTATGCGATAGCGGTGGTGATATAGAACGTCTCTTGCGACATACTTATTCCAATATGGTCATATTTTACTATCATTCCCCACGCAGGCCAGAATCGACGAATTACCTTGTATTTACGTTGAAAACTCGTGGGTGGTCCACCAATACGAACCATGACGATATAATTGAATTACCGGGCCGGCGATCCCAGAACAAGCCAGGCTGTGGTCCAAGCCTGCTTACGATCCAAATTGACACTGGCGACCCTGGCAAACAATCGGCTGATCTTTTCCCATGATTGCAGCCAGTGATCAAGGCTGGCAGCCTGTAATAACTGGTTCATCAGCCTGCTTTCACCAGGAAAAAC
>CAYOYT010000232.1:2697-4792 GCA_964408245.1 uncultured Dongia sp.
GCACGGCAGACCAACGAATGAACCGGGTCAGCCACCAATCTAGGAGCGAAACGGCGATATCGAATTGTGGCTCCCCACCCTTTCCCGCCAGTTTGTCGCCCAGACGATGGAGTGCGTTGGGATCGTAATTTGGCCAGGTAGAAAGCAATTGCGCTATGGATTGGAAAAGATCGAGCCCAGCGCTGTCACTGCCGAATTCCAGTGCGCGGCCGATGGAACCGTCCGCCAGTGTTGTGCACATGGCAAGTTGCGCACCGCCCAAATCGATGCCATGCCGTTTCAGTGCCGCGATGACTGCGGCGGTTGGCAATGGCTCGAGCGCCAACTTGCGGCAGCGAGAGCGAATGGTCGGCAACAGCCGGCCGGGTGCATGCGAGATAAGAAGAATGACTGTACGCGGCCGTGGCTCCTCCAGAATCTTCAGCAATGCATTTGCGGCATTACGGTTGAGGTCGTCAGCACTGTCAACAACCAGCACGCGCCAATGAGATTCACCTGGCGTCATATGAAGGAAATCGATAGCACCCCGTATCTCGTCGATCGTAATTTCGGCGCGCAATTTGCCGGTCTTTTCGTTGACCGTCCGCCGGAGCACACGTAGATCGGCATGCGATAATTCCCGCACACGGCGAAAGATGGGGTGATCGGCCGGAATATCGAGACTAGTCAATTCCGGCGCCCCGGCCGGTTCCGTTCCGAAGAGTCCCATGCCCGCAAGTTCCGCCGATGGTGCGACGAGCCCATGACTAAGCAGAAAACGCGCCATGCGAAAAGCGAGTGTTGCCTTACCGATGCCGCGCGGCCCGGTGATCAGCCAGGCGTGTGGCATGCGGCCAGATTGATAGGCCCGCAAAAAAGATTCTTGCGCCGCTGTCTGGCCGACAAGATCCACTGTCGCTTCGGGTGCTGGAAAGGCTTTGTCTTCGCTCATGAATCAAACGCTGACGCCAAAACGCTCCCGGATCAAGCCTGCGATCTCGGCAGCGATGGCAGTGCAAGTGCCAGCGGCATTAATAACACGGCAGCGATCGGAGTTAGCTCGGGCTATTTGCCGGAAGCCGTCGGCCAAGCGGCGATGAAAATCGATCCCCATACGCTCATAACGTTGCTCAGCTGCGGCTCTGGCCAACCCTTTTTCAACCGGCAGATCCATGACGATGGTAAGGCTAGGCTCGGTGGTGCCGACAACACGCTGTCGCAGCGCTTGGAGCCAGTCGAGATCGAGGCCCTGACCATAACCCTGATAGGCAAGCGTGCTGTCGGCAAAACGGTCACAGAGCACCCATTTGCCGGCGGCCAATGCTGGGCGGATGACATGCGCCAAGTGCTCCACGCGGGCAGCAAAGTGCAGTAACGCTTCGGTTTCGGCTTGCCAGCGACCGGCGCCACCTTCGACAAGAAGTTTGCGGATCTGTTCAGCACCTTCTGTGCCGCCAGGCTCGCGCGTCAGCTCAACAATCTGACCGGCCGCACGAAGAGTTTCCGCCAGAAGCCGGATTTGAGTAGATTTGCCAACACCCTCACCGCCTTCGAACGTGATGAAGCGCAGCAGACTCGCCGTCATCAGCGAGTCAGTTTGAGCCGAAGACAAAGTGCTGTAGCGCTGCCGTGAACCGGCCGCCGAAGTTAAGTTCACTAACATCCTTTGCGGCTACCAGCTTTGCTTTAGCCTGCGGCATGCCGGGAATGTCGATCACAAGCTCGCCGATCTGCTGACCCTTCACGATCGGCGCCTTGACCGGACCCTGATAAACAGCCTTCGCCACGATCTTCTCGCGCTCCGAACGCGGTAATGTCACAAGAAGATCGGTTTCGACCATGAGCGGCACCGTCTTTTCGGTACCCATCCAGACGTCCGCCTCGCCAAGCACAGTGCCTGGCATGGCGATCGTGTAATTGCCATATTCGCGGAAAGCCCAGTCAAGTAAACCACCCGCCTCATCGGCACGCGCCTGCATCCCATTAAGGCCGTGAACCACCATGATGATGCGACGGCCGTCGCGTATCGCCGACGCCGTGAGGCCGAAGCCGGCTTCCTCCGTATGACCTGTCTTCAGGCCATCGACGCCCGAGCCTTTGCGATAGAGCAGCGGAG
>CAYOYT010000233.1:0-2537 GCA_964408245.1 uncultured Dongia sp.
GTATTGCCGTGACATTGGGTGCCGAAGGTCTGACGGCACTTCTCCATCACTTTCAATTCGCACGTTCTTATCCGCGTCTTGACGAGGCACCGACGCTTCCTTTGCCAGTCGTCGCTGGCATTCCCATCATCGGCCCGTCATTCTTTGCGCATAATGTGATGGTCTATATTGCCGTCATTCTGGTGGCGTTAATAACCTGGGTTTTTCACCGCACCTATATCGGGCTCAATTTAGAGGCGGCCGGCACGAAGCCTGCCGCCCTCGATGCCGCCGGTATCAATGTCGTAACAACCCGGTGCTGCGCGGTACTGATAACGGGCTTTCTCTCGGGGCTTGGCGGTGCGTATCTGGCTAATATTGGTGCCGGGCTATTTGTGCCCTTCATGACTCATGGTGCTGGGTTCATCGGCATCGTGCTTGCTATGCTGGCGCGTGGTAAGCCGATTTGGGTGCTACTGGGTGCCATGCTTTTCGGCCTCAGCCTGGCCATGACGACGGCATTGCAGGTCGCTGGTGTCAATGTCCCGACGGATATTGTCCAGATGCTACCCTTTATGACTGTCATGCTGGTGCTGGTCATTTTCGCGCGTCATTCCGTGCTGCCACCGGCTCTGGGGCTGCCCTATCAGCGCGGTGAGCATTAACCAACGGAGATGACCTTCAGTGCTGCCTCGATGCCAGCGCCGACCTCAATCTTCTTTCCAAGCTTCTTCAAGGCACCGCCCATGGCTGTGAGGGCCAAAGTTGCATAGATGGGCTCGGCGACTGGCCCCATATGCCCCACGCGCAATACTTTGCCCGCCGTGGCGCCGAATCCGCCGGAGAAGACCACACCGAATTCTTCTCGCGCCATCCCGACCCAGGCTTTTTCCGTGATGTCGTCAGGAACGCGAATGGCCGTTGTGGTGGGCGAGGCAATGGCTTCGGTCTTGGCCCAAAGCTCCAAACCCATGGCTTTAACGCCGGCGCGGGTTGCAGCGGCTGTCAGCGCATGGCGCTGCCAAACCTTTTCCGGCCCTTCGGTGAGATACTGATCGAACACCGCATCGAGGCCATTAATCTCGGCGACGGAGGGCGTGAATGGAAATGGCATGTCCGCACGCCAGGCTTCTTTCCAGTCGAGATAGGACAGGATCGAGGCGCGTGGCGCCTTTGGATTGGCCTCCATATGCGCCCAAGCACGCTCGCTTACCGCAACGATGCTCGTCGACGGTGGCCCCCCTAGGCATTTGCCAGGGCCGGTGATGAAGACATCGGCATGGCAATCGTCTGGGTGCACATCCATGCCGCCGAAAGACGAAACCGCGTCGACCAACAGCAAGGCGTCATGCGCCCGGACGATCCTGCCAATGTCGCGCAACGGATTGATCGTGCCAGATGGCGTGTCGTGATGAACCACCGACACCACCTTGATATCGGGTCGTTGCTTGAATGCCGCTTCGACCGCCGCTGGATCGATCGATTCATTAAATGGCACTTCGATCTCAATCATGTCCTTGTGATAGCGCGCCGACCAATAGCCAAAACCCTTGCCATAAACACCGGAAGCGAGATTGAGCACCGTATCTTCCGGCGCGATCAGCGACGCTGCAGCTGCCTCGATGGCTGCTGCTGGCTCAACCTGCAGGATGAGCGCCGGTTGCTTGACGCGGAGCGCCTTTGCCGCTTTCCGGGCGACGCTTTCGAAGAATTGTTGGAAATAGGGGTCGTAATGATAGGCGACCGGCCGCGACATCGCGCGCAGCACGCTGGGATAGACCGAAACCGGTCCGGCGGACAAAGTGACGACGGCTTCCTTGATAAGCGATGTGGCCATGATGTAGGCATTCCCTCTGAGATCGAGACGGCTTACTCTATTCTGGCAATTCTAGACCGCGGTAGCGCGCATGAAAATACATCCGCTTTTGGTTTCGCCGTTTCTGCTGGCCATATTCCTGTTGGTAGCTTGTATGCATACGCCTGCCGATCATGCGGTCAATCTGCAGCTCACCAATGCCGGTGCGGAGACGTTGAGCTGCCGGATCGCTTATGGCCACTGGGTCGACCGCAATTTGGGGCGGCTCGATCCTGGCGCCACGTTCGATATTGCCCTTCGTCAGCAGGATGCTGACGGCGCATTCTTCATCTACCGCGACGATAGGCAACGCCGCCTGATGATCGAGAATATTTTGTGTGGGCGCATCGAGCGCCAGCATGAAACAGGCAGCCAGATCGATCTCACGCGGCCGCGCCAATCGTCAGTCGCCTATCTCGAAGCCACTTGCGCTGCGCCGGCAGGCCCGGGCAGGGTGTCTTGCCAATTGATCGATATCGCCGCCAAGGAATGACACCCATGATCGCCGCCATGCATGTTCCGGCACTGCTGCAGGGTATCCACAAGCCGACGCTATTGCTGCGCCTGAGCGCCGCGTCATGACGCGCGGTGAGCTGGTAGATCTCGTGGCCCATATCGGCGGCGCTTTACGCGCGATCGGTATCGGACAAACGGACGCGGTTGCCAAGCTCTATGGTGATGTCACTGAGGCACAGAAGCAACT
>CAYOYT010000233.1:2547-4790 GCA_964408245.1 uncultured Dongia sp.
GACCGGCGCCACCTTGGTCCGCATCTGCGGCGATGCCGACACCCGCGCCATCGCCAAGGCGATGATGACCGAAGCCGAGGCGATCGCCCTGAAGCTCGGCGTCAGGATGCCGATCGATGTCGAAAAGCGCATCAATGGCGCCCCCGGTGTGGGTGAGCACAAAACGTCGATGCTGCAAGACTTTGAGCGCAGTCGACCGATCGAGCTCGAAGCGATCGTCGGTGCAGTCCGCGAACTGGGACAACTGGTAGGCGTGCCCACACCGCATATCGACACGATCTATGCACTGGTGAAGCAGAAGGCTGAGCTTTTGAACCTTCTCTGACAAACTATTGAGTACCAGTGGATCCTCGGGCTTGATCCAGGGTTTCACTCTCTCCACCCCATTAGTGAACTCTCCACGCCTTCGTTCAGGGCCTATAATCAGGCCACTGCCTTCATCGCCCGCAAACCCAATGGGTCTACTGCGCACGCCGGAGGAAATTGCCGCCACGGCGGTCTTTCTTGCCAGCGACGAATCTGCTTTGATAACTGGAATAGCTTTGGCCGTTGACGGCGGTTGGACGAATATCTGAGGCATCGGATGAAACTTTTGCGTTATGGCGCTCGCGGCGCCGAGAAGCCAGGGTTGTGCGACCAGGATGGTGCAATCCGTGATCTCTCTCAGCATCTCGCGGATATTTCCGGTGCCGCTTTGTCGCCGGATGTTCTCGCGCATCTCAGCCGGATCGATCCGGCATCGTTGCCGCTAGTAGAAAGTCCAATCCGCTATGGTGCTTGCGTTGGCCATATCGGCAAGTTCATCTGTGTCGGGCTTAACTACTCCGATCATGCCAAGGAGACCGGCGCCCAGCCGCCGAAAGAACCCATTCTGTTCATGAAGGCGACCAGTGCGGTGATCGGCCCCAATGACAATGTCATGATCCCGAAGAATTCGGTGAAGACCGATTGGGAGGTTGAGCTTGGTGTCGTCATTGGCCGCGAAGCGCGCTATGTTGATGAGACAAACGCGCTCGATTACGTGGCTGGATATTGCGTCATCAACGATATCTCGGAACGTGCTTTCCAGACGGAGCGGGGCGGCCAGTGGGTGAAGGGCAAGTCGGCCGATACGTTTGGCCCCATCGGTCCCTGGCTGGTCACCAAGGATGAGGTCAGGGACCCTCAGAATCTTATCATGTGGCTCGATGTCGATGGGAAGCGCTATCAAAACGGGTCGACCAAGACGATGATATTCAGTGTTGCGCATCTCGTGCATTACATCTCGCAATTCATGAGCCTGCAGCCGGGCGATGTGATCTCGACCGGTACGCCGCCGGGGGTTGGCCTCGGCCAGAAGCCCAACCCAATCTACCTGCGACCGGGTCAAGTGATGCGCCTCGGCATCCAGGGGCTTGGCGAGCAGCGCCAGTTGGTTATTGCGACACCGTAATGTTTCTCTCCTGCGGCGACGCCCTTTTCGATTGCTTTTCCGCGCCGACCGACGGTTCAGCTACCATTCGTCTAGACGGCCGGGTCGGTGGCTCGCCGCTCAATGTGGCACTGGGCCTTGCGCGCCTTGGCCGATCGGTCGGCTATTTCACGAAGAACTCGACCGATCTTTTCGGCCGTCGCATTCTCGCTTTTCTGCAGCAGGAAGGTGTCGATACCAGTCTCATCGTGCCAACCTCGCGCAACTCCACCTTAGCGATGGTCGAGCTCGATAAGATCGGCGGTGCGTCCTATGGCTTTTATACCGGTGGCACGGCCGATCGTTCGCTGGAAATCAGCGAATTGCCGGCACAATTGCCCGCGGCGACCCGCGCTATTCACATCGGCTCTTATACCACGGTGACCGAGCCAACCGCGTCGAGCCTCGTCGCTTTGGTGAAGCGGGAGTGCCATCGGTGCTTCATTTCCTACGATCCAAATATTCGACCCTCGATCGAACCCGATCTTGATCTTTGGCGCGCGCGCTTCGCCTCGCTTCTTGGCACGGTGCATCTCCTCAAGCTCAGCATCGAGGACGTGGAATTGCTGTTTCCGAAACAATCGCTAGAAAACCTCGCGCAAGATTGGACGCGGCGGGGTATGCGCCTTGTCATCGTCACCAGAGGTAGTGATGGGGCAATCGGTTTTACCAACCAAGGCGTGAGTGCAGCCGTCGCAGGTGTCCATGTTAACGTTGTCGATACAATAGGAGCGGGCGATACGTTCCAGGCCGCCACACTGGCCTGGCTCGAAAGGTATGATGCCCTCAGCGG
>CAYOYT010000234.1:0-865 GCA_964408245.1 uncultured Dongia sp.
CATCCCAGCTGCCCACATGCGGCACCAGATCCTGCGCAAGACATAGCAGGCCCGACCAGCGATGCGTGATCTCGACATGGCGCCAATCTGGGTAATAGGCGCGGAAGGCCGTCTCAATGTTGTCAAGCTGATCGGCGAGAGCGCGGGGCTCGGCGGAAAGACCACCGCGGCCGCCAAACATGAAGCGGCCATCTGGTAGCAGGCGGAAATAATGTAGCAGATAGCGGATGTCATAGACGGGCGTGGTATTGGTCCACCCTTGCGTGCTGAGCTCATTCTGGCTCATCGGCCGCGTCACTAGGATAGATGAAAGGGCCGGCATGATGCGGCCGCCATAGCCGCGATGCAGATCTTCTGCGGTATAAGCGGCGGTCGCGATCAACACCTTATTCGCTTTTACCCGGCCGCGGGGTGTGACCAAGACATGCTTATTTCCCTCGCGCGACCAATTAATGACCTCGCTTTTGGCATAGATCCTTGCGCCAGCGCGCGCAGCGGCAGCAGCAAGGCCATTTACATATTTCCAGGGATTGAGACCGAAGCCGACGGGATTAGCGACGCCGGCATGGAGGCCGGGCGAGTTGAAGCCTTGCTCGAGCAGTTCCTCTTTGCTCATGAAGACTTCACGTGCACCGAAATTCTTTACCATGAAGGCGGCGTCTTGTTTAAGAGCGTCGACGAGTGTCGCTTTATGCGCCAGCGAGATTTCACCGGTGCCGGTCTTGTCGATATCGAGATTCTCGCGCGCCGCGATATCAGCCACGAGTTCGACAGACGCTTCCTGGCTACGCCAGAAAATCTGCGCCTCCTCAAGGCCGAATCTTTCGATCATCTTGCTCCAGGGCATTTTCGATGAGCCCATGCA
>CAYOYT010000234.1:875-2517 GCA_964408245.1 uncultured Dongia sp.
AACAGAAACCACCATTACGGCCCGACGCACCCCACCCGATATAAGAACGCTCCAGCACCACCGCCGGGACGTTGTGATCGCGCTGTAAGTGATAGGCGGCAGAGAGGCCAGTAAAACCGCCACCGATAATGGCAACCTCGGTCTCCATTTCAGCCTCGAGCTGCGGATAATCTGGAAAATCTGTTTTCGACTCGCGCCACCAGCTCTTGACCGGGTTATTCGGATCGAGTGCGGTCGGATGATAAAGATGCTTCATGATGCCATGCGCTGCGCTGTGAAGGTCATCGAATCATATAGACCTTGCGCACGGTCTCATGAACGCGGCAGGTACCTTTCCAGTCTTGGGGAAAGAACGCGATGGTGTCAGGATAAATCTCGATCACCTCGCCACTTTCGTGGGTGTAGGTGCAGTGACCCAGCATGAAGTGGCAAAATTCGTCGCGTGTGACGTGGCAGTTCCAGAAGCCGGGCGTGCAGATCCAGATGCCGGTCTCGTTCTCGCCATAAGGCCCTTTGTGCAGCAGCACACCGGACGTCATGGATTGGCCTTCGATCATAGTCGGGATCAGCCCCCAATCCTTTACGTCAGTCACGGATTTAGGATCGTAGATGACAGGCGTCGTCATGGCGCTGGGGCACTCCTATCGCAGCATATAGACGTTTCGCAGGGTCTCATGGACGGTGCAGACACCCGTCCAGCCAGCGGTAAAATGGACGCAGGTACCAGCATGCACATCGATCACCTCGCCATTGTCCCGCTCGTATGTCGCACGACCGGCAATGAAATGACAGAACTCATCCCGGAGGATGGAAAGCGGCCATTTGCCGGGCGTCACAATCCAGAGGCCGGCCTCCGGCGAATTGCCGCCGACACGAGCATCCGGCCGTTTATAGAGCAGACAGCCAGAAGATCGCGACGGGCCTTCTACGCAATCCGGCTGGAGGCCCCAATCGACGAGATCGTCAAAATTCGAGGCGTCGTAGATATGTGGCGCCGAGGAATCGAGCTTCGACCTATTGCTCATGGTTGGTAAATCCCTGTCGCGGCAATCTCGGCTAATATGTTAGCAGCTTTTTGCGTGCCTCCGGCGGCTTGCATGTGTTTAGCCACTTCATTCAGGCGCTGGTGCATTGCTTTATCGTCGAGAAGGCTGGCGATGGTGGCACTTAGTTGCTGCTCGGTCCAGGTGTAGCGTGGTAGCTGATCGCCATAGCCGGTATCGTGAATACGCGCCGCATTGTCGAGACCATCCCAACAGAACGGCATGATGATGGCGGGCTTGCCGAAGAAGAGCGCCTCGTTGAAGCTGTTATTGCCGCCGTGATGGATGAAGAGATCGACATGCGGAATGACGGCCGGTTGCGGATACCAACTTTCAAGATGAACATTGCCTGGTACGTTCTTGTATTCTCCAATATAATCACCAACATTCATCAAGAAGCGATATGGCAATTTAGAAAACGCCGCGATGAGATTCTTGTAGAGATCGACATCGGCAGCCCCAAGCGAGCCGTAAGAGACATAGATTAGAGGCTTGTCGTTATGTACTTTGAATTCTGGCACAGCGTACGTGCCTTCGTCACGCACACAGCCTTCGAGATATTGAAACTGTTTGGGGTCAAGCGGCACGCGGCGCTTGAA
>CAYOYT010000234.1:2527-4786 GCA_964408245.1 uncultured Dongia sp.
GCCAAAGGCTTTGGATAGAGCAACAGATTCATGATACGCTAACCTACGAAGAACTGGCCGAGCGGATAGGGCCTTTCTCCCTGTTGCACCATGAATTCGGTGAAGCGTTTATGGGTGGGTTTCACAAGATCAAGGAATCGATCATCAAACGCCTTGAAGCCAGCCCTGTCGCTCTCGTGGCAACCGGAGAGATGAGGCGGGATATCCTCATCCGGAATCTCGTTCTCGGAACAAGAAATAATGCGAACCCATGGGCAACCGGCTTTCTTGATCGCTGGAAACAAAATGACATTATCGACCGCGATCAGATCCGGCTTGATGCGGTCGAGATGCCTCTTTAGGCCCTCTTCGGCAATGATCGCGGAATCAACGATCGCTTCCCACACTGGTATAATATAAGTCGGCAGCTGATCGAGCGGCGAGAGGCGGAAATGCGGCTGTTTCTCAGCGATGAAATTCGCCCAGAACTTGGCGATCTCGTCATCGGACATTCCGCCTGACATGTCGACCAGATTCTCCTCAAAACCGTACTTCTCAAAGACACCCTTGAAACCCTTATCGCAAACGAAGACAGGGTTATGGCCCATAGCCTTCAGCCGCTGGGCAATGCCGACGCAATTGAGGGCTGGGCCGAAAGCCGCTTCGGGAAAGAGGACAATGGTTTGGGCTTGGCTCATTTATATCTCCCTAGAACCTAAAAAGTGAATCTGAAAACTTATTTCGACAAAATCAATAAAATGAAGTGTCCGTTGATTCATTCTACCGAGATATTCTGAGCTGCGTTCAAGTTTAGCTTGCGAAGCTCCATTCAGGCACGCGAAAAGGCGATGCTTTTCGCTTCAAATGCCAGAGAGTGCCGCCGCGCGCTCTAGCGGAACGCCTGAACCTTCGCTAATCTCTTGGCCATGCAATCGACCTGCGATCTTGTCATCGTTGGCGCCGGCGCCGCGGGCCTTGCCGCTGCCAAAGCTGCCCGTCGAGCCGGGCTTAATATCGAAGTCGTCGAGGCGGCATCGCGCATCGGTGGGCGAGGCTTGACAGATGTGACGAGCTTTCCAGAACCCTTCGATATGGGTTGTCAATGGCTGCATGCGGCCACAATCAATCCTTACACTGAGATCGCCGACGCTCTCGGCTTCCGTTATCGCAAAAGCAATTTTAACTACCGTATCCATGATGGTACCAGATGGCTGAACGACAGATTGGTCGAGGAATTCGGCGCTAATCTGTCGGCTACTTATGATCGCATTAACGCCGCAGGTGAAGCTGGGCGCGACGTGCCAGCGGCCATGTCGATCGATCCTACCGATCCCTGGGGGCCGCTGTTTCGCCGCGCCTATACAGGTTATATGGCCTGGCCCCCCGAAGAGGTTTCGACCTATGATACGTCCCGTTTCCGCTTCACCGACGAGGACTGGCCAGTTGAGGATGGCTATGGCGCGCTGATCGCCGCAGATGGAGCCGATGTGGATGTCAATCTCGACTGCCCGGTGAAATCGATTGATTGGGGCGGCAGCGAGGTGATGGTCGGCACTGCGAGGGGCATGATCTTCTGCCGCGCCGTGCTGATAACAGTCTCTGTCTCGGTGTTGCAGGCTGAGCGCATCAAATTCTTCCCGCTTTTGCCAGGTTGGAAGCTGAAGGCGCTGGGTGACTTGATCATGGGCCATGCTGAGAAAGTGGGTTTTTGGTTGAAGCGCGATATCTTCGCGGGACTTAGCCCGCACTTCGCTATGCTGCACTGGGATGGGGCGCCTACCACCGGTTTTTTATGCAAGCCGTTCGACCGGCCGATGGTGACAATGTTTGCAAGCGGTCCCTACGCGCACGATCTCTTCATACAAGGCGCTGATGCGGCGATCTTGGAAGGAAAATCGCTACTCGCCAAGATTTTCGGCGCCGATATCCAGAAGGAAATCGTCACGGCCCGCGCCACCAACTGGGCCACCGACCCTCATATTCTTGGGGCTTATTCTGTCTTGTCTGCGGGTGGGGGTGAGGCACGCGCGGAACTGGCACGCCCCATTGAGGATCGTGTCTTCTTCGCCGGCGAAGCCACATCGGCCGATGGCTTCTCAACCGCACACGGTGCCTATAATAGCGGCCTCACCGCTGCCGCGGCGATCACCCGAGCGCTTGCCTAAGCGGCAACAGCCACACATCTAGCAGGTGATTTCTTAAAAGATCATTACGTGGCATCGGAGAACCTGGTCTGCATGCATCCTGCGTGGGTGAATCATCTACTGAGTAGGCAGGGAG
>CAYOYT010000235.1:0-4757 GCA_964408245.1 uncultured Dongia sp.
CATCGCCCAGCGCCTCGCCGAGACCCATGGCGGATCGTTGCGCATCGACGATAATCCCGGTGGCGGTGCCCGCTTTACCCTGATGCTGCGGCGGGCAGAGAAATCTAGCCTTCATCCGTCTCCTGAGGCTCAATTCTTGCGAAGCCAGGCCTCGATCGCCGGCTAGAGCAAAGTTAGCTCGTTAGCTGTGAACGTTACTTTGGTACGGGCTATCCATCTCGACCCACTTCTTGACAGCCCTTGGAATCCCCCTAAAGTCCGCCGCTCCGGGCCGAAACGGGCTGGAATCCGCCTTTAAATATCGCAATTTTCCAAGGTTATCATGCTGACGATTACGTTGCCGGATGGCGCCAAGCGCACGTTCCCGGGCCCGATATCTGGCGCCGAACTTGCTGCGTCCATCGGTCCCGGCCTTGCTAAGGCCGCTTTGGCCATCAAATTCGACGACAAGGTCCGCGACCTAGCGACCGTCATCAACAGCGACACCAAGGTCGAGATCGTCACCCGCACGCATCCGGATGCGCTGAACCTCATTCGCCATGACGCCGCTCATGTAATGGCGCAAGCCGTGCAGGAGCTCTATCCCGGCACGCAGATCACCTTCGGACCGGCCACTGAGACCGGCTATTACTATGACTTCCACCGTGCCGAGCCGTTCACGCCAGAGGATTTCGCGGCGATCGAACAGCGCATGAAGGAGATCGTCGATCGCGATGAGAAGATCACGCGCGAGATCGTCTCACGTGATGAGGCGGTGAAACGCTTCAAGGCGCTCGGTGAGACCTTCAAGGCGGAATGGGTGGGGGAAATTTCGGTCGGTGAAGAGATTTCGCTTTATCACCAGGGCAAGTGGTTCGATCTCTGCACCGGCCCACATCTGCCGTCGACCGGCAAGCTCGGCAAAGCGTTCAAGGTGATGAAGGTTGCTGGCGCCTATTGGCGGGGCGATGCTAACAATCCGCAGCTGCAGCGTGTCTATGGCACGGCCTGGACGGATGAGAAGCAGCTCAAGGATTATCTGACGCAGCTTGAAGAAGCGGAGAAGCGCGATCACCGCCGCCTTGGCCGCGAAATGAACCTATTCCACCAGCAGGAAGAGGCGGTGGGCTCAGTCTTCTGGCATCCCAAAGGCTGGCGCCTCTATCGCAAACTCGAGAGCTATATCCGCCGCCGCCTGGACCAGAATGGGTATCTGGAAGTGAAAACGCCGCAGATCCTCGACCGCTCCTTCTGGGAAAAGTCAGGGCATTGGGAGAAGTTCCGCGAAGCGATGTTCGTCATTCCCGATGACGAAGACAAGAACAAGCAACTCGCCTTGAAGCCGATGAACTGCCCGGGCCATGTGCAAATCTTTCGTCAGGGCTTAAAGAGCTATCGCGATCTTCCAATCCGTCTCGCCGAGTTTGGCGCTTGCCATCGCAACGAACCCTCGGGCGCCCTTCACGGCATCATGCGCGTGCGCGCCTTCACGCAGGACGACGCGCATATCTTCTGCACCGAGGATCAAATCGTCGACGAAACAAAAGCGTTTTGCGACTTCCTACTGTCAGTCTACAAGGATTTCGGCTTCGACGATGTCCGCGTCAAATTCTCCGACCGACCGGAAAAGCGCGCTGGCGTCGATGCAATCTGGAACAAGGCCGAGGAAGCGCTGAAGACAGCCACGACGGCCGCGGGTCTGGCTTTCACGCTCAATCCCGGTGAAGGCGCCTTCTATGGACCGAAGCTGGAATTCGTGCTGCGTGACACGATTGGCCGCGATTGGCAATGCGGCACGCTGCAATGTGACTTCGTCCTGCCGGAACGGCTCGACGCCTCTTACATCGGCGAGGACGGCCAAAAGCATCGCCCGGTCATGCTGCATCGCGCAATCTTCGGTTCGTTGGAGCGTTTCGTCGGCATCCTCATCGAGCATCATGCCGGCAAATTCCCGCTTTGGTTGGCCCCCACGCAAGCGGTGGTATGTTCGATCGTTTCAGACGTAGAGCCTTATGCGAGAGAGATCCTGCGTCAATTGACCGAGGCGGGGTTGGTGGTGGAATCGGATTTCCGCAACGAGAAGATTAACTACAAGGTCCGCGAACATTCGCTTGCCAAGACACCCATCATCATCGCCGTCGGCAAGCGCGACGAAGAAGCCGGCACCGTTGCCATCCGGCGCTTAGGCGAAGACGGGCAGAAAACCTTTACCTTGGCCGAGGCTGTCGCCGATTTGGCTGCGGAGGCGAAATCCCCACTGGATCGTTGAGGGCTGGATCGCTGAGGCTGGATTGCCGTTGGCCGGCGGGGCCAAAGGCGTTTCTGAGCCGGTATTTCGGCCAAATCAGGCAGCTTTGCCAAATGAGGAGTCTTTTGGCATAATAGACAACTTACGCCCGTCGATGGGGACATCGACGGGTGCATTGCCTTTTAGACAGGCAATTTTCGCCAGACGTCTGGCACACCACTACAGGAGAAGACCATAGCTAGATTACCGTCCCAAGAAGCCGCGCCCACCCAGGATAAGGGTCCTCGCGTCAATCATCAGATCAACGTACGTGAAGTGCGTCTCGTCAAGGAAGATGGCGAGATGCTGGGTGTCGTTTCCACCCGCGAGGCTCTCGACATGGCGGCTGAAGTCGGCCTCGACCTGGTTGAGATTTCACCAACCGCGGTGCCGCCGGTCTGCAAAATCCTCGATTACGGTAAGTTCAAATACGAAGCTCAGAAGCGCAAGAACGAAGCCAAAAAGAAGCAAAAGGTCATCGAGGTCAAAGAAATCAAGATGCGACCCGGCATCGACACGCATGATTATGAGGTGAAGCTGCGCGCGATCAAAAGCTTCCTTGAGGAAGGTGACAAAGTGAAGGTCACCATGCGTTTCCGCGGCCGCGAGATGATGCACCAGGAGCTGGGCCTCAAAGTTCTCGACAAGGTTCGCGTCGAGCTGGAAGAGCTGATCAAGGTGGAATCGCACCCCCGGCTCGAAGGCCGGCAGATGATTATGACCATCGCGCCGAAGTAGTTTCCATCAGCGGTCATTGTCATGCCCGGACGCAGCTTTGGTCCTGCTAGCCGGGCATCCGCCCTTACGACGCATAGATCGGTGACTGCCAAGCGCTCAGAGATGGTATAAACATTTGTGCGTGCAGTGAAATATCAAGTTAACTAAAATTAAGTTAACTTAATTGGGAAGGCCAAATATATCTTGCGGTTCCGTAAAACCGCGGACCGGATGCGAGCCGAGGAATCTGAGGCGGGAGCCGCAGACGGACGCGAATTGTCGGGAAGCGAGGAGCGGCTGCTCGAGCATGGAACAGAGCCCTTCGATCCTTGTCGCGAGATTGACAGCCGGACCGATGACAGTGAAGTCCAGCCGCGCATCTTCACCATGGGCAGCGCCGATATTGCCATAAGAGACTGAGCCGGCATGTAACCCGATGCCAACATGAAGCGGCAATTGCCCGCTCGCCATGCGAAGCTCGTTGAGATCGCGCAAACCCTCAAGTGCGGCTATCGCCGCGTCAAGTGCCACGCGGATTTTATTGTCACGATCGAGATCATCATTCATCGGGAAAATTGCCAGCATCGCATCGCCGATGAATTTGAGAATCTCGCCGCCACGGTCGATGACGGGCTTGGCGATGGTGTCGAAATAATTGTTGAGGGTCGCCACGACGAGATCGCGCGGCAGTTCGTTCGACATCTGCGTGAAATTTCTGAGATCGCAATACCAAATGGCGGCAGCGATGGTGCGCGCATCGCCACGCTGAATCTGCCCCGAAAGCACGGCTTGACCGGCGCCCTGCCCGAGATAGACATGCATGAGTGAGCGCGCAATATAAGCCCATTCTCGCGCCTCAATGACCAGGCTCAGAAGTGGAATGAGGGTGCGGAAGGCATCGATCTGCACATCGAGAAAGCCAGCCGGCGCATCGGTCGTGATCGAGACGGAAGAGCGAACGCCACCGGGTAGGCGAATGGCAAAGATCGCATAATCCGTGGCGCCAGCCTTTTTCATGTCCTCAAGAATGGGAAAGTCGAAGCGCACATCGTCACCGACGAGGCGGCGGCGGATCTCACGCTCGTCGCCGTGATAGAGCAGCCGCAAGGGAGAGGACAGGAATTCTGGGCTGGAGAGCACGGCATGATCGCGCGCCACCCGCTTGGCGCGCAGATCGCCACGATTCCAGGCGTAACCGATCGCGGCGATCTGCGGATGCAGCGTGCGAACCGAAACGAAAAAACGTAAAAGCGGGAAGCCGTGCTCGGTAAGCTTGGCAGCGAGCGCTGTGACCAATTCGCCGAGATCGGCTATCAGCCGCCCTTCATCGAGCAGCCATTGAAAGCCGGCTTCAACCGCCTCACAACCCAAGCAAGCTTCGCCCGCCATGGCACGCGCCACGAGTGGTATGATGTCAGGATTAGCAATGCTGGGATCGGCATGCGCATGATCATCCGAGCGCTCGCGTCGCGCTGGCGCCTCGTTACCCGGCCTATCGCTCGGCCGTGCCTCTGTGCGTTGCGCGGAACTGTTTTCACGCGGCTGCATGCCCGCCCGACTGCCATCAGCGCGCGGCATGCCGTCGCTGAGATCATCATCATTGGCTGGGAAGTGTGGGCGCGGCGAAGTGGCCATTATCAGCCTATTCCGTTTGCGACCGCATCATATGAAGGCCGGAAGCCATTCATAAAGACCGGCGCTGGGCAATTATACCTTACCTTCAAATCTTATCATCTCTCTTACGTGAGTCCCTATTGGCTTTAGGGGATAAAGC
>CAYOYT010000236.1:0-4756 GCA_964408245.1 uncultured Dongia sp.
CGTTTTCATCGATGAGGAGCAGCTTACGGCCCTTGAGACGAAGATGAACGAGCGTGGCTATCTCGACGGCGCCGATATGGCGGCGACCTTCAACATGTTGCGTGCCAACGACCTTATCTGGTCTTTCGTCATCAACAATTATCTGCTGGGCAAGGAGCCCTTCCCATTCGACCTGCTCTATTGGAATTCTGATTCCACGCGCATGCCGGCAGCAATGCACAGTTTCTATTTGCGCAACATGTATCAGAAAAATTTGCTCATCCAGCCAGGTGGCATCGAGCTCGAGGGCGTCAAGATCGACCTCACCGCTATCCAGCAGCCGAGCTTCGTGCTGGCAACGCGTGAAGATCACATCGCGCCATGGCTCGCCGCCTATGCGGCAACACAAACCTATGCCGGTCCCGTCACCTTCGTGCTCGCGGCCTCGGGTCATATTGCCGGCGTCGTCAATCCGCCGGCCGCGAACAAATATTGCCATTGGATCAGCGCAGATAAGACCTACCCAAAGAAAGCAGAAGACTGGCTCGCGAAGGCCGAAACGCATCCAGGCTCGTGGTGGCCGGAATGGGCCAAATGGGTCGCCGCGTTCAGCGACGGCCAGATTGCGGCGCGCCAACCCGGCAGCGGCAAGCTTGATGCTATCGAGGATGAGCCGGGATCCTATGTAAAGGTATCAACGCAGTAGGTTTGGCAGTAGGGTTTGTTAGAATCCGAAGCCCTTCCCTATTCCCAACAACGTCATTGCGCCAAGGAGCGCAAAAAGCGCTGCGGCGGTGACGTGCACGGGCTTCATAGGAATCTTCTGCGCCAACTTATCGCCGATGAAGACGGCCGGTATGTCGGCGATCAACATACCGAGCGTGGTACCGGCAACAACCAGAAGCGGTGCGGCGTAATGCGCTGTCATCGCGACCGTTGCGATTTGCGTCTTATCGCCCATCTCGGCCAGAAAAAACGTCATGAGTGTCACGCCGAACACGCCGAAATATCTGACGATATTCGTTTCGCCCGTGTTGATTTTGTCCGCGTCGATTTTGTCCGGGATCAGCGTCCAGACCGCCATGCCAAGGAAGGAAAGCCCCAGCACCCAGCGCAGGGTTAGAGGGGAGAGCAGCGACGTGATCCAGGCACCGAGTGCCCCGGCCAAGCCATGATTGACCAGTGTCGCCACCAGGATACCAAGGATGATCGGCAGCGGCTTCTTGAAACGCGCCGCCAGCAGAAAGGCCAGCAGCTGTGTCTTGTCGCCGATTTCAGCAAGCGCCACGACGCCGGTTGATACGAGAAAGGAGTCCATTTTATCGCGTCCTGGCCGGCGGTTCAGACACAATTGACCATCCGCACATCCCCGGCCAATTCGGCGGTGCGATGGTCAAAGGTCTTGCCAAGCTTTCAGGACTGCCCACGCCATGGCCTATCGGCCAAGTATGTTGACGTGGGCCTCTTCGGGAGGCGAAGAGCGGCTACTCCCCAATGACGAGCGATTTTCTAGCAGAGCGGCAGCGGAATCGCAACGCTAGCCAGCTGTGAATTATTCGCAGCTTCTTGGCTGACGAAGAGACTGAACACACCCTCACCCCTGCCCCTCTACCGTAACGGGAGAGGGGGCGGTGAACGCGACGTCAAACAACCTGAAGATTTCTTACGCGGCACCCTTTTGCGCTGCGACACATTGGCGCTGTTCGGTCACCTTGTCGGCGAGGCGACCAGAAAGCTCCTGCAGATGATCGAAACGGTAGGCAAAATTGCCGATGCCCAGCGTCAGCGAGCGCAGCTCGATGATCATGTCATGAAGCTCCGATTGCGGCACCAGCGCCTCAACGACTTCCCAGCCAGCCCAATCTTCCTTGGCTTGGAAGTTGAGGATCTGACCGCGCCTGCCGGTGACGAGGTTATGGACGCGGGCTGTGAATTCGGCGGGCGCGGAGACCTCGACCGAGAAGATTGGCTCTAGCAAGACAGGATGGCCTTGCGGGAGCGCCTCCTGCATCGCCTGCCGAGCCACCGTCTTGAATGCCATGTCCGATGAATCGACCGCGTGATATTGCCCATCGAAAAGGGCGACCGCAACGTCGACTACGGGAAAGCCCAGAGCGCCGCGCACGAGTGATTCCTTAGCGCCATCTTCGACGGAACCAATGAACTGGCGCGGCACCGCACCGCCAACAACCTTATCATGAAACTCAAAGCCTTTACCGCGCTCCAGCGGCCAGATTTCGATATGGATATCGGCGAACTGCCCATGACCGCCGGATTGGCGCTTGAAGCGGCTGTGCTGCTTCACACGCTGGCGGATCGTCTCTTTGTAAGAGACCTGCGGCCGGCGATGCTTCATGGGCAAAGAAAAACGGTTCCTCAGCCGGTCGAAAGCGATAGCGAGATGGACGTCACCTTGACCGGCAAGCAGCAATTCACGCGTATCGGGATCGTGCGTGAAGGCAAGCGACGGATCCTCATCGATAAGCTTAGCAAGTGCCGCCGTGAGCTTCACCTCATCGGCGCGATTTTCAGCATCGATGGCCAGACTGAAGAGTGGCATTAATGGCGCCGGCCAGGAAAAATCCGGATTCTTTTTACCGGAAGCGGTCAACAGATTGCCGGTCTTAACGTCTTCCATGCGCACCAGAGCCGCAACCTCGCCGGTGCTTGCCTCTGTTACCTTATCGAAGCCATTGCCTTTCGGCCTCAAAACACCGGCAACGCGCACGCCATTCAGCACCGCACCTTCAGCGATCTTACCACCGAAAACACGCACCAAGGAAAGCTTGCCAGCATGTGGCTGATGGTAGGTCTTGAAGACCAATGTTGAGGCATCGAAACCAGAAATGCCAAGGCGTTGGGCCGCAGCTTCCGGCCCAGGCACCTCATGGCGCAAGGCTTTCAACAACCGTCGTACGCCACCATCCCTTTCCGCTTCGCCCAGGAGCACCGGCACGATGAGGTCAGCGGCAAGATCTTTGGTGAATTGCTGGTAGATTTCTTCCCTTGGCGGCGCCACATCGGACAAAATCTCTTCCATCAGGTGATCATCGAAATCGGCGAGGGATTCCAGCATGCGGTTGCGGGCGTCCTGTTCGCGCGGTAATATCGCCTCCGGCATTTTGATGAGGTCGGATTCTTGACCCGGGCGATATTTATAGGCGCGCTCGCTCACCAAATCGACATAACCCGTCACCTCACTGCCATCCTTTCCCGTGCCGCGGATCGGTACCTGGCGCAGGACAAGCGGGCGACTCGAAACTGCCTGCAATGCCTCAAGCATGTCGCGTACACGATGTGTCGAGATATCCATCTTGTTAATGAATAGCATGTGCGGGATTTGATGATCGTCGAGAAACTTTAAGGTCGGCGCCAGCATCAACGCCTTATCAATCAACGGTTCGGCAACGACAATCGCAACATCAGCCGCCAACAGTGCACTGTGCGCCTCTTGCGCCAATTCGACCGAGCCCGGACAATCCAAGAAGCACCAACGGTCACCTAGATATTCCGTAGTCGCCGCGGTGACTTCGACGGACATTTTGCGAGCGCGCGCCTCAACCGAGGAATCCGAAACGGTGTTGCCCTCCTTGGCATGGCCTTTACGGGAAATGGCACCGGTGACGAAGAGGAGGCTTTCGAGCAACGCGGTTTTACCGCTCAGATAAGGACCGACAATTGCGGCGCAACGAGGCGCCTTTTGTTCTCTGCCGTCTGGGATTCCCGTGCTTTGCGAACTCGTCGCCATCTTGCCCTCCTATGCCGCGGATGAATCATCGCTCGAGAGGTCCGGTCTTCTGCAGGGCCGGTAGAGATCAAGTGTTCGCCCCCGCGCTGCCGATGGCAAGGATAAAAGCGGCGCGAAATGCCCCTCAAACGTCCCGCATCGCAATATCAAGGTGAGCCTTGCTGTCGCTTGGCAAGGCGCCGTAACTTAGGCATCATGTGAACAATCGTTCACTGTTGCTTTGGGGAAAAACATGCCCCGCGGAATCGATACCAGAAACCGGATTAAACAGGCCGCGCTCGAACTTTTCGTGACCAAGGGCGTGCTTGGTACGTCGGTGCGCGATATCGCCGCCTTGGCCGAAATCGCCGAGGGTGGGCTTTATCGCCATTACGCGTCAAAAGAAGACCTCGCCTGGCAGCTCTTCTCCGAGAATTACGCGACTCTGGCCAAGGAACTGAGTGGATATGCCAAGGCAAGAGGCGACCTAACAAGCCGCCTTGCCACCATGATCCACCGCTTCTGCAACTTTTTCGATGAAGAGCCGCTGCTGTTTCGCTTCTTGCTCCTGACCCAGCACCAGGAATTACCCAAGCTGAAATCTAAGACCCAGTCGCCGGTTCAGGTGTTGCATCGGCTGATCAGCGACGCTAGGAAAAACGGCGAGCTCGATATCACCGATATCGACCTGCTGACGGCGCAGATACTGGGCTTGATCCTGCAGCCCGCAACCTTCATGGTCTACGGTCTGCTCGCACCTGGCATGCGGCGGATCGAGGCCGAGATTGTCGCTGGCTGCCGGCGACTCATCGCCTTGCCTCCAGCGGCGGAAACACGGACGGAAATACGGGCGGAAATACGGGCGGAAATACGGGCGGAAACACGGGCGGAAATACGGGCTGGCCGTCTGCGGAGAGCGTCATGAATGGCGCGCTTGATACCGCACGTTCTGCGATGTCGAATCTGCCGGAGGAGCTGGGACGCATCGCCATCCTCATCCCCTGCTATAACGAGGAGGTCGCGGTTGGCCATGTCATCGCTGCGTTCCGC
>CAYOYT010000237.1:0-1064 GCA_964408245.1 uncultured Dongia sp.
ACCCGGTCGATCACCCGCATGGCGGCCGTACCAATGGTGGTCGCGCTTGGGTCACACCCTGGGGCAAGCCGACCAAAGGCAAGAAGACGCGTCATAACAAGAAGACGGATGGCCAGATCCTGCGCCGCCGTCATGCAGCGAAGAAATAAGGAGGGCGACGTAAAATGACTCGCTCCGTTTGGAAAGGTCCGTTCGTCGACGGCTATCTGCTGAAGAAGGCGGAGACAAGCCGTGCGTCGAGCCGCAACGAAGTGATCAAGACTTGGTCGCGTCGCTCGACCATCTTGCCGCAATTCGTCGGCCTCACTTTTGGTGTCTACAATGGTCAGAAGTTCCTGCCGGTCCTCGTCACCGAGAACATGATCGGCCATAAGTTCGGCGAGTTCTCGCCGACCCGGACCTTCCATGGCCATGCCGCCGACAAGAAGGCTAAGAGGGCCTAAAGATGAGCAAACAGAAGAAAGCCCGCGCGCTGAAGGACACAGAGGCGAAGGCTATTGCCTCGGTCGTGCAGACCACGCCGCGCAAGCTTAACCTTGTTGCGCAAATGATCCGTGGCCTCGACGCTCAGCCGGCTCTGGCAGCCCTCACCTTCTCGAAGAAGCGTGCGGCTCAGGACGTCAAGAAGGTGTTGCAGGCGGCGATCGCCAACGCGGAGAACAACCATTCGCTTGACGTGGATCGCCTGTTCGTGGCCGAAGCCTATGTCGGCAATAGCTTGCGCCTGAAACGCTTCCATGCCCGCGCTCGCGGCCGTGGTGTGAAGGTGGTGAAGCTTTGGAGCAACCTGACCGTGGTCGTGCGAGAGCGCGTCGAAGTAGCCGAGGAGGCAAAGTAATGGGTCAGAAAGTCAATCCGATCGGCCTGCGCGTCGGTATCAATCGTACCTGGGATTCGCGCTGGTTCGCCGATAGGGACTATGCCCAGCTCCTCCATGAGGATCTGCGCCTTAAAAAGTACCTGACCGACCGCTTGAACCAGGCTGGCGTCGCGCGCGTTGTCATCGAACGTCCGGCCAAAAAGGCTCGAATCACCATTCACACGGCCCGTCCGGGTGTGGTGAT
>CAYOYT010000237.1:1074-4753 GCA_964408245.1 uncultured Dongia sp.
CGCTGACATTGAAAAGCTCCGCGGTGATCTTTCGAAGATGACCGGTTCGGAAGTTAGCTTGAACATCATCGAAATCCGCAAACCGGAAATCGATGCTAAGTTGATCGCCGACAACATCGCCCAGCAGCTGGAGCGTCGCGTGGCGTTCCGCCGCGCCATGAAGCGCGCCGTGCAATCGGCAATGCGTCTTGGCGCTTTAGGTATTCGCATCAACTGCTCGGGTCGTTTGGGCGGTGCTGAGATCGCCCGTCTGGAGTGGTATCGCGAAGGCCGTGTGCCGCTGCACACCCTGCGCGCCGAGATCGATTTCGGCGAGGGTACGGCGAAGACGACTTATGGCACCTGTGGCGTCAAGGTTTGGGTATTTAAGGGCGAAATCATGGGCCATGATCCGATGGCCATGGACAAGCGCGCTCAAGAGCATCAGGCAACCGGTGGTTCCGGCCACCAGGGCGCGGGCGCCGAGCGCCGGTCTGAGCGAGCGTAAAGGAATAGGAAGATGCTTTCTCCAAAGCGAACGAAATTTCGCAAGGCCCATAAGGGCCGCGTTAAGGGTGTGGCGAAGGGCGGTTTCTCGCTCGACTTTGGTGCCTATGGCATGAAGGCGATGGACCCCGGCCGTATCACCGCGCGCCAGATCGAAGCAGCCCGCCGTGCCATCACGCGTCACATGAAGCGTGTCGGCAAGGTGTGGATCCGTATTTTTCCAGACGTGCCGATCAGCCGGAAGCCGGCCGAAGTGCGCATGGGTTCAGGTAAGGGCAATCCCGAATACTGGGTCTGCCGCGTGAAGCCCGGTCGGATAATGTTCGAGATCGATGGCGTGCAGAAGTCGCTGGCGGAAGAGGCGTTCACCCTCGCTTCCGCTAAGTTGCCGATCAAGACGCGCCTCGTCAGCCGTCTCGGCGAAGAATAAGGAACGAGGTACTTGATCATGAAGGCGAAAGACGTCGCCCTGAAGACCGAGGACCAGCTCATGGCTGATCTGGTCACACTTAAGAAAGAGGCTTTCAACCTGCGCTTCCAGCGTGCGTCGGGCCAGCTTGAGAACACCGCGCGCGTGCGCGTGGTTCGTCGTGACATCGCCCGTATCGAAACTTCACTGCGCCAAAAAGCGCTCGTGAAGGCGTAAGGAGAAAGAGAATGCCAAAGCGCGTTCTGCAAGGCACCGTGGTCAGCGACAAGACCGACAAGACCGTCACCGTTCTGGTCGAGCGTCGCGTCATGCATCCGGTGTATAAAAAATTCATCCGCCGTTCGAAGCGTTACGCTGCGCATGATGCGGACAACAAGTGCAAGGTCGGCGACGTGGTATTCATCCAAGAATGCCGTCCGCTGTCGAAGACAAAGCATTGGGAAGTGGTCGACGCTGCCACCGTCCAGGCTTAAATTTAACTAGCGTAATTGTAACGAGAAGGATCTCGAACCATGATCCAGATGCAAACGAACCTGGATGTCGCCGACAATTCCGGCGCGCGCAGGGTGCAGTGCATCAAGGTGCTGGGCGGTTCGCACCGCCGCACCGCCGAAGTCGGCGACGTTATCGTCGTGTCGATTAAGGAAGCCATCCCGCGCGGCAAGGTGAAGAAGGGCGACGTCCATCGCGCCGTCATCGTGCGCACCGCCAAGGAAATCCGCCGCGCCGATGGCAGCGCCATTCGCTTCGATCGTAATGCCGCGGTCCTGATTAACAAGCAAGGCGAGCCAATCGGCACTCGTATCTTCGGCCCGGTGACTCGCGAGCTCCGCGGCAAGAAGTTCATGAAGATCATCTCGCTCGCTCCTGAAGTGTTGTGAGCGGGGGGGAGAAAGTGTTGAAAATGGCTACAAAACTGAAAGTTAAGAAGGGCGACAAGGTGGTTGTGATCACCGGTCGCGACAAGGGCAAGACCGGCGAGATCATCGAGGTCATCCCCGCCGAAAACCGCGTCAAGGTGCGTGGCGTGAATCTGGTGAAGCGTCATCAGAAGCAGTCCATGCAGACGCCGGGTGGCATCATCGAGAAAGAGGCGACGATCCACGTCTCCAATATCTCGCATGTCGATCCGAAGACACAGAAGCCGACCCGTGTCGGCTACCGAACCGAAGGCGAAGAGAAGATTCTCTTCGCGCGCGGTTCGGGCGAAAAGATCCGTTAAGGGAGCGCTAGGAAATGGCTCGCACCCGTTTGCAAGATCATTATGACACTGTCGTTCGTCCGGCCCTGATGAAGGAGTTCTCCTATGAGAACGTCATGCAGGTGCCGAAGATCGAGAAAATCGTCATCAATATGGGCGTTGGTGAGGCGGCTGCCGACAGCAAGAAAATGAACGTGGCCGTCGAAGAACTCGCCGCAATCGCTGGCCAGAAACCGGTGGTGACCAAGGCGCGTAAGTCGATCGCCGTCTACAAATTGCGCGAAGGCATGTCGATCGGGACCAAAGTGACGCTGCGTCGTCAGCGCATGTATGAGTTTCTCGATCGTTTGATCACCATCGCCCTGCCACGCGTCCGCGACTTCCGCGGCGTCAATGGCAAGAGCTTCGACGGCCGCGGCAATTATGCCCTTGGTCTCAAGGAGCAGTTGGTGTTCCCAGAAATCGATTACGACAAAGTCGATGCGGTCCGCGGTATGGACATCATTATCGTCACTAGCGCCAAGACCGATGCTGAGGCCAAGGCGTTGCTGAAGGGCTTCCAGATGCCCTTCATCAATTAAGCCGGGCCGGAGGAATAAAAATGGCTAAGACTAGCTCTGTTGAGAAGAACAAAAGGCGCGAGAAGTTGGCGAAGCAGTACGCTGCTCGCCGAGCGCGTCTGAAGGCCGTGGCCAATGACGAGGCACTGCCGATGGAGGAGCGTTTCGCAGCGCGCCTCAAGCTCGCCGAATTGCCGCGTAACTCGTCTAAGGTTCGCATTCGCAATCGCTGCGAGCTAACCGGTCGACCGCGCGCGACCTATCGCAAATTCAAGCTTTCGCGCATTGCGTTGCGCGAGCTCGCTTCGACCGGCCAGATTCCTGGCATGGTCAAGGCGAGCTGGTAAGGAGCAAGAGACCATGGCAATGAACGATCCCTTGGGTGATCTTCTGACACGCATCCGCAACGGCCAGAAGGCCCGGATGTCTGCAGTGACCAGCCCCGCTTCGCGACTTCGGGCCAATGTGCTCGATGTGCTGAAGCGCGAAGGTTATATTCGCAATTACAGTGTCGACGGCTCGAAGGCCGGCGGCGAGATCACGGTCGAGCTCAAGTATCACGAGGGTCAACCCGTGATTCAGGAGATTGCCCGCGTGTCGACCCCTGGTCGGCGCGTGTATTCAAGGATCTCCGACCTGCCGCGTTACTATAACGGCCTTGGCATTTCCATTCTGTCGACGCCCCGTGGCGTCCTCTCGGACAGCGAAGCGCGTACCCAAAACGTGGGTGGCGAAGTGCTGTGCCGTGTATTCTAAGCGAGGAGTGATCAATCATGTCTCGCGTTGGTAAAAACCCCGTCGCCCTGCCGCAAGGTGTCAGCGTCGATCTCGCCGGTGGCCAAGCCACAGTGAAGGGCAAGCTCGGCACGCTGAAGCTCCCGATCTCGGCGCATGTCGACGTCAAGGTTGACGGCGACAAGGTATGGGTAAAGCCCATCACCGAAACGAAGCAGGCTCGCATGAGTTGGGGTGCGACACGCGCCAATCTCAAGAACATGGTCG
>CAYOYT010000238.1:0-4749 GCA_964408245.1 uncultured Dongia sp.
GATTAGGAGATGCCCATCATGTGGATCCGCAAGTCGCGCGGTTGGGAATTAAAGGAATCGGTGTTAACGCCGGAAAGCGTCTTTCGTAACCGGCGGCGTTTTCTCGCTGGTGCTGCCGGCGCTATTTTCGCCCCCGCTTTGCTGGCTTGTGAGAAGAAGGCGGCGGCAGAAGCAGACATGACGGCTGATCCAAGTGCTGGCCTTTATCCGGTTAAGCGCAATCCTACATACACGTTGGATCGAGACCTCACCGCCGAAGCAGACGCCACCACCTATAACAATTACTACGAATTCGGCCTGTCGAAGAATATCTACGAGGCGGCACAAGCGCTGCCCATTCGCCCTTGGACGATCACGATTGACGGCATGGTGGCAAAGCCGCAGACCTTCGACATCGATACGCTGCTAAAAGCGGTGCCACTCGAAGAGCGCGCCTATCGCCATCGCTGCGTCGAAGCCTGGTCGATGGCCGTGCCGTGGAGCGGCTTTCCCTTGAGCACGCTGGTAAAAATGGTGGAACCGCAATCGGGCGCCAAATATCTGCGCTTCGAAACCTTCATGAATGCCGATGTGGCGCCCGGGCAATCTGATCCGATCTATCCGTGGCCTTATATCGAAGGCCTCACCATCGAAGAGGCGACCAACGATCTTGCCTTCGTTGCGACCGGTATCTATGGCAAGCCCATGCCCAAGCAGAACGGCGCACCGTTCCGATTGGCGCTTCCGTGGAAATACGGTTTCAAATCGGCGAAGGCCATTCAGCGGATCACGTTTACAGATACGCAGCCGCTGGGGTTGTGGCAGGCTGTGCAGAGCAGCGAATATGGCTTCTATGCGAATGTGAATCCAGCCTTCCCGCATCCGCGCTGGAGCCAGGAAAGTGAGCGCGTGCTGGGCACGGGCGACCGCGTGCCGACGCAAATATTCAATGGCTATGGCGCCTTCGTCGCCAGCCTTTATCCAGATCTCAACGACCGGACCTATTTCTACTGAGCGGTAATCGCGGCTTCGGCGGCGGCGATACCGGTAAGCCAGGCACCGTGTACGTCGCCCATGTAGTGGCGCGAACAAGCTTCGCCGGCGAAGAATAACCGATCGTTGATTGGTCGTGTCAAAGCCGCCCGTGCATCGGCACGACCTGGCTTGGCGGCTGAATAGCAGCCGCCAACATAGGGATTGTGATCCCAATCGGCGATCACATGTTGCGGCAAGACGGCGCGCCTGATGTCGGTACCGAATATATCGGCGAGCCGCTCCAGGGCATAATCCACCATCGCCCAATGGCCGGCATGGGCGAGTTCCTTGGCAAAGGGGCCATTGATAAGGCAGGTGGCAATTTCGTGCCCGCCCTCGCGAACCACAAATTCAACGGCTTCATGTGATCCACGTAAGGGGAGGATCAGGCTAGGTGGGCAGTCGCCAAAAACGGGCCGCGCAAAGCTCAATGCCACCTTGTTGCAGGAACCCATCGGCAGATCGGCGATAGCGTGGCGCTTCCAATCTGGTAGCCGCGGAAAGAAGTCGATGCCGCTGTGAAGAATGGCGGTCGAAGCCGTGAGGATAACCCGCGCGGCGGTGAGGTCGCCCTCGTGTGTTGCCAGTTTTATATCCCGCCCCGACCAGTCGAGACGCTGCACCGGGGCTGAAAGCCGGATATTGAGACCCTCGCTAAGCCGTGCCAGCAGAGTGCCGTAACCATCCATGACGGGATAGTCATCGCCTTCCCAGACATAGCGGGCAAAATCGCGGCTAGAGCTTTGCGCTGCCGTGATTCCCTGCTTGGCGCTTTGCTCAGCCAGGAATGCGTCGTGCCAGGGTGACGTCGCTGCCGAGAAGAGGTCACCAATAGCGACGTCGCCGTCAAATGTGGCGACGCGCGTGAAGCAATCTTCGACATAAGTCTCGCATGCCGCCTGTTCATCGGCGCTAAGCCAGGTACCGCGTTTGCTGTAACGGCTGGTAAGTGCCGTCGCGGCGTAGCGGATATTAAACTGATCAGCATAGGCCACGAGCGGGTTGAGGGTCGGTGAATGAAACCAATGTGCACCGAGATCGATTGGGGCACTAAGGGTGGTGTGATCGGTAATACAGCGGCCGCCGCAAAAAGTCTTAGCTTCCAGCAGCAAGTAATCCTGCTTCAACTCAGTTAGCCTGCGCGCGGCGGCAATACCGGCAGCGCCTGCGCCAATAATGATGATGCGGCTCATAAGGCAGCTGTTCCAACCGCGATATCCATCATGTCGCTGGTTTTCTGACCTGTACCAAGCCGAGTTTGGCAAGCCAGACGAGTCCACGCTCGATGCGCTGACGGCGGGATTCAGGTGCGTCGATCAGAAGGTCGCTAACGCTCATTGGCCCGCGGCGCTGCAGATCAGCAAGAATTCGCGCGCAATCATCCGCATCCGGCGCCACGGGCTTTACGAAAGAAATAAGCGGCGATTGCAGCAATGTCTGAAGCCGAGCGCCGTCGGCGCCGGGCGTCGCGATAATCATATGCCGCTTGCTCAATATGTCACTGGGATAGGTGCTGAAGCTGATGAAAGGATCGAGTCGCGCAGGATTGGCAGCCTCGCCGGGTTTGCGTTGTGCGATCTCGGTACCGACTTTACGCAATTCAGCAAGCGTCTCCCACAGTGCTTGATATTGCTTGATAACGACGGCCCAGTCATAAACCTCAATCGCACGTTTGCGGGCTGCCGCACCTATGCGTCGCCGCAACTCGATATCCTCGATCAGCTTCATGTAAGCGCGCGCCGCGATATGGGGGTCGATGGCGACGAATTGGCTGGAGAAGCCGCAATAGAGATCGTAGGTGTCAATGCCTGCGGCGTGACGGTCGGCGAGATCGCCACCGAGGCCGCCACGCGGCATCAGCGTCGGTATGCGTAATCCGTCGATGCCATCGCGTACCGTATCCTTATATCCGTTCCAATCGCTCACCACGCCTGGCAAGCCCGCCGCCATCGCTTCGATCGGCGTGAGGCCGAAAGTTTCCTGAAAATTATCCGAGAGCGACGTGAAAAGATCGGCCGCGGCCCAGCTAGTCGCTCGTTGATCCACCTTGCGGCCGTCAAGAAAATGCGCGGTCACACTAGGGCAAAATTGCGCGGCGCCACTCTTGAACGCGTTCTCGATGAAGTCGTTGGCGAACCAACCGGCCTGGATCAGATGGACTTTGCGGTTGCCACTTTTAGCTAATGCCAGTGCCACGCGTTCGAGGCCCAAATACATCGGCAAGGGGTGCGCCTTGGCATGGAAGGAGAGGCGACCCACGAAAAGCACCGCGATATCGTCGGAACCAATACCGAGCGTTGCGCGTGCTTCGGCGCGCTTGGCATCATCGGGTGTAAAGGCTTCCGTATCCACCCCTAAAGGAATAATCGGCAATTGCGGCCGCGAGAATCTCGTCGCACCTATACGTTCCTGCAGATATTCCTGCTGGCGCTCAAGCACCAGTTCGGCGGTATCCCGCACGACGGTCGATGTACAGATGAGGGCGTCCCAATTCTGTGCCGGTGCCGTGAGCAGACCGCTGATCCAGTCCATCGCACCCGCTGAGGCGGTTGTATGCGTGATGCCCGTGATCGAGTAGAGACGTTGGCCCACCGCACGACGGCGCCAGGCGGCGGCGGCAAGGCTTGGGTCCGGCAGATAAAGTGTGCCCGGTGCTCTGGGACCTGAGGCATCCCGTTCATCGAGCCAGCGGATCGGCCGCTTGTTGCCAAAGCTGCCGACCAGGCGCTGGAAATGCCCAGCAAATTCCTTGGTGGCAGCGTAGCAATAGAGCGTATCGACGCCGCTGTGGCGCAGGAAACCTTTCAGGAAACCTTCGCCCGCGGCGTGTCGTCCCATCAGCTTTTGGCGGCCGGTGTCATAGCCCTCTGGCTGATAAAAGATGGCGGCGTTGGTTCTTCCGCTTTGAGTGTCATTGCTGTCGTTCATGATGGCGAGCATAGCGATCTCGCGCGTTTGCGCAAAAAGATATTCTTTCTGTGCTGATGGGATTTTAGTTTGGTGGCATATCGCGAAGGACGCTTGTGGCGAGATAGGCGTGCCTGAGGTCTGGTTTAGGCTGCAAGAAGTCGCTTGGCGAGCCAGCGATGGAAGCAATGCGTCGGGCCGTCCATGACGGGCGAGAACACCCCGCCGTCATAGGCTGGCTATTGGCGACCGCGTTGCATGCGCTCAACCACGTCGACATCTTCGGCAAAGACTGTCTGCCAGGTTTTGAGATTGGCGACCTTGGTCGCGTCATAAGCTGGATCGGTGGAGTTTTCACCAACATAATAGATTTCGAGATGCTCGCGCGTTTTGCGCAATGATATCGGCTCGAGGCGTATCGCGTAGTAATGGTCCCGATGAATGCGGAGGAGCAAATCGGGGAAAAGCGAGGCATACTCCGCCGCTTTGTTCCAACGTGCCGGCAGATTCGGAAATGCCGGCAGGCCCGGCCCATCTTTCACCAGTAGCGGCGTATAATCGTGACTGCCTTGACCGGAGAAGTGATCCGCTTCCTCGATGTTATAATGATCTTCGAGCTTCGAATAAGAATTGAGGCTGGGATGAATTGTGGGCAGATGATAAGCTTCGCAGCGATTTTCGACCGCAAGCTTCCAATTGCAATTGATGTCTAACTTCAGGCTGCCGACTGGGCCGGGATGGCGGATATGGCGCATGTCGCAACATGACAATGGATAGCCCCATCACGTCACTCGGAAAAGCGTCACCGGCACTCGGAATGTCGCGCCC
>CAYOYT010000239.1:0-4738 GCA_964408245.1 uncultured Dongia sp.
GTCATGGTCGGCGAGGCCGACTATCCACGAGTTCCTTTAAAAGTCGTTGCAGAGATCCCGTTGTGCCGTAATGGAGGCACACGACTCACTTCACCTTGCACATATCCTTCAGTGCTTGCCATTCGGCGTCGGTCATGGCCATGGCACCCTGAGCGTCGGTCTTTGCGTATTCGGCGCGTTCGGCGAGTCCTGGATGGCTGGCGAGCCAGCTCGGCATAAGGCTTTCGCTCTCTTCGTATTTGTCTTTCATCACCTTGAAGAAATCGGCCATACCGTCGGCGCGCAAGCCGGCTTTTTTGAGGAGCACAAGGCCGCGGATGTCAGCTTCGTGCTCCATCTTTCGCGAATATGACATGACGGTAACAAGAGTGGCGATATCGCCAGCCGATGAGCCGCCCAGAATTACGCTGACCGTGGCAGTGATGCCGAGATTGCTGATAATACTTTGGGTCGGATGGCGCAGGTCAAGATGTGCGATCTCGTGCGCGAGGACGCCAGACAACATGTTAGGCGAGGTAGCAAGTTCTATCAAGCCGCTCGTGACCATCACGTGATCGCCAGGCAGCGCGACAGCGTTGGCAAGCTTGATATCGACCACGTCGATAGTGATCGCCTCGTGATTTTTGTCGTCGCTTTTTTGGAGTTCCGGCGGCGCCAAGCGGTCAACAAGTTTTCGTAAGGCGGCGTTGCCACTCTCACTTTTGCACACGGTAAGATTTTCAGTGAGTGCTGTATAAATATGGGCACCCAGGTTCTGTTCCCAGGCCCTCGGCACAAAACGGGCAAGATAGGCGCTGCCGTCGCGCCAGCCAAAGTAGCAGCCGGTGGCGATGACGAGCCCAGCCAGAGTCCAGACAAGGCCCATAGACCAGCCCCGCTTGGCTGCATTAAATCGCCAATTCTTGAGTGGTGGATTGTTATCAAGCAGCAGTTGCCGGGCAGGGGAATCGTGCAGGACGAGGCGCGGTGCCGGATCGCTTCGACGCCCAAAGTTGATCGCGCCCGTGACTTCGTTGGCATCAATCACGCGCATATCGGCGACCGACCAGCGATCAAGATGACGATTCTCGGTCGAGGCAATAAGCAGCACACCACCTGACAATGCGATCTTGACGCGGTGTGCCGTGGCAGTATGGCCGTCGTAAAAGCGGTCTTCAGACAAGATGTGTGTTCCTCTTTAGAAAGCCGTCATGCCACAACGCTCCCCACTGCACCAGTGGATCCCCGGGTCCCAGCCGATGCATATCGGCATGCGCCGACAGGGCCCGGGGATGATAGCAAAGTTACAGAATCCCAGGATCGAATGCCTCCAGCAAACCTTCGCCGAGTTTCGGGCGGGGCAGATTGGCACGGGTGATTTCTGAGCCTTCGATCTCACCCACCACCTCGATGTTGCGGACGATAAACTGCATCGTGCGATGAATGGCGATTGGCAGGCCCAGGCCGAGGGTGAAGACAATGATGAGGAGGTTGACTAGATAGCGGCCAATAAATCGACCGACGGTGATCGAGGTTGCAAAACGCAGGCCACCCAGGTTCAGGTTGTGTATGACTTCCCTAATCAGCGTGACGTAGTAGGAAGCATAAGCGATGATGGACACGATGATGATTGCTAAATAGCCGCCGATAAAGATGGCATATAGCGCTGTCAGAACGTCGGCATACTGATCGACATGTACCCGTTCGCTTTCATCTTTAGCTTCCCTGAAAATCTCCTGCAACACGTCGCTGTACTGTGTCCACAGAAACGTATAGCCGAGATAACAGATGATTCCGACAACGGCGAAGGTAACCACTGTGCCCACAATATAGTGAACATAAAGGCTGCGTGACGACGTCTGGATACTCGCCTTCGCATCGCCGAAGTAGGAATTGTTGAGGCGATCATCGAGGAGGCGCATCTGCGCCCAGGGCCATGCCAGCGTCAACGATAGCAAAGCGAGGACCGAAAACCACATCGCCTTGAAACCCCAGGCCCAAGCCGAGCCGGTCATGCCACCGGTAATGCCGCGCCACGAGGTGCGTGTCAGGCGATAGCGCTGCGCCGCGTATTGCGCGACGAAGGTGAGATATAGGACGGCAAAACCGAAAAGCGATTGTGTGATCACAAGGATGGGTGATCCGGGCTCAACGACGATCTGCAAAGCTGCGATAAAGATATTGGCAACGACAAAGGCACCCATGACGATCAGGAATCCAATGAAGAGCTCACCACCGGTGCCGGTATACTCAAAGCGATCACCAGACAGGCTGGTATGGCACCACAGATAACGGCGCATGCGCGTTTTGCCCCAAAAGCGCCAGATACTGAAGGTGACCATGCTGAGCAGGATGTTCTTAATGAAAATCCAGTAAAGTTGACCGAGACGTCCGTCATATTCAAAACGAGTATGCGTTGCTCCGGTCGGCCGGAGACCGGCGTTCGCTGGTTGCGCCGCCTGTCCATGACCCGAAGTGATGTCGCTCATCGATATTCCCCGCCAATTAGGTTTATTCCCCGTGCTTATTGTTAGTTGAGTCGGGATACCTGGACAAGGGTACGGGATGTGATGGCGCGCGCTTGACAGGCGATATAAGTCATGGCTTAAAGGGCTCAGATGCACCGGTCCAGCCGGTGCTCCGTGGTGATTTGTGCCGGATTGCGGCCACGTAAAACGAAACGCTAAAAGGGTCCAGGATGTGCGATCACGCGCGTTACCTCGGCCTTCTTCGGTCGAGGTTTTTTTGTGTCCGAAACCCGGTAAATCCGGTGGGCCTGTGCGAGGCGATCATGACGGTAAAGCGTGACATCAAGGCGAATTGGAAGGCAGCGACGAAACTGGTCCATGCTGGACAGCTTCGCAGCCAGTTTAAGGAGACGGCTGAGACGATCTATATGTCGTCCGGCTATGTCTATGAAAACGCCGAAGAGGCTGAGGCAGCTTTCGACAACAGCCAGCCGCGGTTTGTTTATTCTCGTTTTGGTAATCCGACCGTGTCGATGTTCGAAGCCCGCATGGCGGCGCTTGAAGGCGCCGAAGCTGCGCGTGCCACGTCATCCGGTATGGCGGCGGTGTTCGCCGCCATCGCTAGCTTAGTGAAGTCTGGCGACCGCATCGTGGCATCCGACGCGCTCTTCGGTTCATGCCAGTTCATCCTGGCTGATATTCTGCCTAAATGGGGTATCGAAACGGTTTTCGTCGATGGCCGCGATTTGGCGCAATGGCAGAGCGCGCTTGGTAAGCCAACCAAGGCGGTGTTCCTGGAGAGTCCCAGCAATCCAAGCCTGCGCCTTGTCGATCTTAAGGCGGTCAGCGACCTTGCGCACAAAGCCGGTGCCACTGTCGTCATGGACAATGTGTTCGCAACGCCCTTGCTGCAGCAGCCACTGCAGCTCGGTGCCGATGTCGTGGTCTATTCAGCGACGAAGCATATCGACGGGCAGGGGCGGTGCCTGGGGGGTGTCATTCTCGGCACTGAGAAATACATCACCGAGACATTGCAGCCGTTTCTTCGTCATACCGGCCCGAGCCTCAGCCCCATGAATGCGTGGATCCTGCTGAAAGGTCTCGAGACGATGGATCTCCGTATCGACAAGCAATGCGATAGTGCCTTAAAGATCGCGCAGACATTGAAAGGCCATAGCAAGCTAGCCGATATTGGCTATCCAACGCTGGATAGTTTTGCGCAAGTTAATCTCGCGCGCAAGCAAATGAGCGCTGGTGGCACGATGCTGTCGCTCACCATCGCCGGTGGCAAGAAAGAAGCGTTCAGGTTCCTGAATGCGCTAGAGCTGGTGCTGATCTCTAATAATCTAGGTGACTCAAAATCGCTGGCGACGCATCCGGCGACCACCACGCATCAACGCCTGTCACCTGAGCTTAAAGAGCAACAGGGGATCACCCAAGGCCTCATCCGGCTCTCGGTTGGGCTGGAGCATATCGACGATCTCATCGACGATATCGTCAACGCGCTGAAAGCGATCTGAGACGCTTTATGCTATCGTCGTCCCTCAGAGTTGGAGAGGGGTGACGATAGCATGTTGACCGGTCAAATGCTCACGGGGCAGTGTCTGTGTGGCGCCTTGCGCTATCGCTTCGATCCTGAAGGGGCGACCACTGATTACTGCCATTGCAAAATGTGCCAGCGCTGGAGCGGGGCGCCGGTCACCGCCTGGGCGGGTATTCCGGCTGAGCAATTCGACATTCTGCAGGGTAAGTCGACGGCATATCGATCTTCACCTCGCGGCATCCGCCATTTCTGTGCAGCGTGCGGTTCGACGGTCTTTATGACCGATCCCCAGGCCGCCCATGTTGGCATCATGCTGGGGACGGTCGACGACCCAGAAGGGCTTGCGCCCAGGGGCCACGGTTGGGTGACAGATCAGGTTTCTTGGCTCAGAATTGACGATCGTTTGCCACGTTGGGATCATGACGCGCCCCATGATCGATAATAATATTATAAATACGTGATCTTTTGGGGCTTGATCTTGCGCATTTTAAGTGAATATCTTTATATTGCGTCGCACAAAACAAGGTCATGGTGGATTGATGAGCGGAGCGCCAAAGAAAGAACTACCTTGGCTGTTCAGAACCTATTCCGGGCATTCTTCGGCTAAGGCTTCGAACGAGCTCTATCGCACCAATCTGGCGCGCGGGCAGACGGGGTTGAGTGTCGCTTTCGATCTGCCCACGCAGACGGGCTACGATTCAGATCATCCGCTTGCTAAAGGCGAGGTGGGCAAGGTTGGTGTGCCGAT
>CAYOYT010000240.1:0-4713 GCA_964408245.1 uncultured Dongia sp.
TATCTCGGCCGGCCTTGAGCGCCTCATCCTCTTCCTGTATCCGACCGTCGTGGTGCTGATCTCGGTCTACCTGTTCGGCAAAGGCATAACCCGGAGGGCAATCTTTGCCATGGTGCTTTCATATGTCGGCATTGGAATCGCATTCCTGCATGACATTCAGGTCACCGGAAATCACCGTGCAGCGGCGATCGGCGGCGGCCTCATCTTTCTATGTATGATTACCTATGCGGTTTATCTGGTGGGTTCTGGCCAGATGACACAACGGATGGGTTCGACCCGCTTCGCGGCGCTCGCGACCAGTGTTGCCGCCATCTCCTGCCTGATCCATTTTGCACTGGTGAGCCCGCTCGCCAAGGCTGTGAGCCAGCCGTGGCAGGTATATACCTATGCCGCGGCGATGGCAGGTCTATCCACCATCCTACCGATCTTCCTCACAGCTAAGGCGATCCAGCTGATCGGTGCTTCCAAGGTCTCGATCGTAGGATCGATCGGGCCGGTCGCCACAATCTTCTTCGGCTGGCTGTTTCTAGGCGAGAATGTCTCAATCGAGCAAATGGTAGGGGCTGCTTTCGTCCTTAGCGGAGTCATGTTGGTGAGTTCGAAAAAGGCTTGAAATTCAAATAGGCTTATCGTGGCTTTTTGGCTGGAAAACTGGCCGGAATTGCTTAGATTGCGCTTCGTTTCCCGTTTCCCTTGAGAGATTTATGGCCAATCTGCCGAATGAAGTATCCCGGCGCCGGACGTTCGCGATTATCGCGCATCCTGACGCCGGCAAGACCACGCTCACCGAGAAGCTGCTGCTGTTCGGTGGAGCTATCCAGTTGGCAGGCGCCGTGAAGGCGCGCGGCGAGCAGCGGCGCGCCCGATCAGACTGGATGAAGGTCGAGCGCGAGCGCGGCATCTCGGTCACCGCTTCGGTTATGAGCTTCGATTATAAAGGCTGCGCTTTCAATCTGTTGGACACGCCTGGCCACGAGGATTTCTCAGAGGACACCTATCGGACGCTGACCGCCGTCGATAGCGCGGTGATGGTCATCGATGCGGCTAAAGGCATCGAAGCTCAGACCCGGAAACTGTTTGAGGCTTGTCGTCTGCGTGACGTTCCCATCGTCACCTTCATCAACAAGATGGACCGCGAGAGCCGCGAACCGATCGATCTCTTGAGCGAGATTGAGGATCAATTAGCGCTCGACGTGACGCCGGCCTCCTGGCCGATTGGCATGGGAAAGACCTTCCGGGGCTGCTACGACCTCATGAAGGATCGCCTGATCTTGTTCGAGCGTGGCGGCAAGCAAGATGAGGGCGTTGTTGAAATTAAAGGCATTGACGATCCGGCTCTTGAGCAGAATTTGAAGGGCGACGAAGTCCAGCGACTGCGGGATGATGTCGAAATGGCGCGTGGCCTGATGAAGCCTTTCGAGCTCGAAGCCTATCGCGAGGGTCATCTATCGCCGGTCTATTTCGGCTCGGCAGTGAACAATTTCGGCGTTGGCGAACTGCTCGCAGGTCTCGCCGAGATGGCGCCGCCGCCGCGACCGCAGAAGACCTCGACTCGAATTGTCGCGCCGACGGAAGAGAAGACGACGGCCTTTGTCTTCAAAATCCAAGCGAACATGGATCCCAAACATCGGGATCGCATTGCTTTTACACGTCTTGTGTCAGGCCATTATCAACGTGGCATGAAAATGCTGCATGTCCGCTCCGGTAAGCAGCTGACGCTTCACAACCCAGTCGTTTTCCTGGCCCAAGACCGTGAGATCGCCGAAGAGGGTTTTGCCGGTGACATTCTCGGCATCCCTAATCATGGCAATCTGCGGATCGGCGATACCTTGACTGAGGGCGAAGCGTTGCAATTCGTCGGGATTCCGAGTTTCGCACCAGAATATCTGCAGTCGGTTCGCGCCGACGATCCATTGCGTGCCAAGCATTTGGGTAAGGCGCTTGAACAATTGGCGCAAGAGGGTGCCGCGCGCGTTTTCCGCCCCGAGATTGGCACCGATTACATCGTCGGCGTCGTAGGCGCCCTGCAGTTTGAGATCTTGGCAGATCGCATCCGCACGGAATACGGCTTGCCGGTTAAGTTCGAACAAACCAGCCTCCATACAGCGCGCTGGGTGGAAAGTAACGATTCCTTGGCCCTAAAGGCTTTACTTGATGAGACCCGCGCCAGCATGGCCAAGGACCATAACGGCGATCCGGTCTTCCTCGCTCGCAATGCTTGGCACCTCGACCGCGCGCAGCAGGATCACCCGAAGGTCAAGTTCTTGAAGGTAAAAGAACAGCCGCACTGAAGAATGCCCCAGTGAGCAGGAAGGATCGTGCTCGATGTTGAATTTGAAGGTCGAAGGTATCCATTGCAGCGGTTGCGCTCGTGCCATCCAAAAAGCGTTGGCGGGTACCGCGCCGGGCCTAGTGGTGGATGTCGATATCACCGGCGGCAAAGTGAGGGTTGATGGCTCACTGGACCGTGCCAAGGTCGTGGCTGCGATCGAGAGTGCCGGGTATAACGTGACGGCGGATGTGGGCTAGTCACTCATTCTTTGTCGTTATTCCGCGCTGACTCGAGAGTCCACTCGTCGCCTGTAAATCTGGATTACTTGGGGGCCACGCGTTTGCAAGGATCTCCTGTCGGGTCCGGTACATCGTTCATGCGTGCCTGGATTGTGCCGGCACGGCTGCGGATATAGCCGGTGGGTTTCGAGGCTGACCAGCGGATGGGATTGGGAAGGACAGCAGCAAGCAATGCCGCTTCGCGTCGTGTCAAATCCTTGGCGGATTTTCCGAAATGCGCCTGTGCTGCTGCCTCGGCACCGTAGATGCCAGGGCCGAATTCAACGACGTTGAGATAGACCTCCAAAATGCGCTGCTTACTCCAAGTCAGTTCGATAAGGCCGGTGAAATAGAATTCCAGACCTTTTCGGATATAGGTGCGGTCAGGCCACAGGAATACATTTTTGGCAGTCTGATTGCTGATGGTCGAGCCGCCACGCACGCGGCTCGATTTCTGATTTCGCTTATAGGCTTTCTTGATCGCTTGCCAATCATAGCCACGATGCTCGCAGAATTTCGCGTCCTCGGCCGCGATGACGGCGCGGGCGAGATTGGGCGAAATGTTTTCGTACGAGCGCCAGGATTTGTTGATCCAATTTCCCTCGACCACGCGTTCGATCATCAGCCAGGTAATGGGCACAGGTGCCCAGGCGTAAATAGCACTCGAGACCACGGAGATCAGGATAAAGACGGCGATGAGGCGCATGAGAAGGCGCCAAAGACGGCGCATCCAACCCAGTTGTTTCATCGGTTTCGACTCGATCATCCAATCCTCAAACCCTGCCAGGGTCTTGGATATCTGCTAACGCCCCAATATCGCAAGCACGCGGGTATGGACAAAACAAGAACATGCCGGCAAGCTGAGCTTTCCGTAAGGAGAATGACATGTCCCAAGATCAGCCGAACAACTCCGCGGCCCAACCCGATACCGGATTTCCGAATCCAGGTGTCGCGGGCGAAAATACTCATCTGCTCGTTTCTGCCGGAATTGCACGTGGCGCGATGCGGCTTTTTGCGGATCTCGGCTATGCAGCTCTGGCTGAATTTCCCCTGAGAGCTAAGAGACGCGCCGATATCGTGGCGCTCAATAATGTCGGCGAGTTCGTGATCGTCGAGATTAAATCATGCCGCGCCGATTTTCGCGCTGATCAGAAATGGCCAGAATATTTGGATTTCTGCGACCGCTTTTTCTTTGCCGTTGCGTCGGATTTTCCGCGCGAGATTCTGCCGGCGGATTGCGGTCTCATCGTTGCCGACCGGCATGGCGGTGCGATTGTGCGCGAGAGTATTGCGACCCCACTCAATGGCAATCGCCGCCGCGTGCAAACTCTGCAATTAGCGATCACCGCGAGCCAGAGATTGGCACGCGTGACCGATATGCTGAGGTAGGGGTTCCTAATCGACATTATTATGCCCACCGATTGACGGCGGGGATCTGCAAGTGGATGCCCGGGCCAGTAGACTAACATTGGCCCGGGCATGACGTAAAAAGGAAGACGCGTGCCTTAGGCGCGGTCGAGCTCAAGGCCAATGTCGCGGCGCAGATGCGCCGAGAGCAACCGGACGTCGAGTGCTGGTGGCGCTTGACCGCGCCTTGGCTTATCGCGCTCCGAATGATCGTGTTCGACGCCGCTTAACCCGATGGTGGTCAAAACGTTCGGCTGACGCGAACGCCCCATCCAGCTCGAGAGCATGATCGTCCAAAGATTGAGATTGATCGGCATGATTTAGTTCCTTCATGTTTTTATGCACGCTTACCACAGGTTGAGCTTCATCATCCCGTCGAACGCTCCCGAAAGGGCGATACGACCGGTGGCAAGGGCGCGGGGTTTATTGATTGACTTGAGATTCGACAGCAGTCGCGACGCCGTTCAACGTGCTGAACAGGCGATGCGTGCCTCAAACCTTGTTTCCGGAAAAGCAGACACAGGTCAGGCGCTGAAACGACGCCTATTGCTTTAGGAATCGATCAGTGACCGAATGAATCCGACGTTACGCGGTTAGAGTTGAATGAAATTTCCGGAGAACAAGGGTAGTTGCGACACGCCCACCCGCGCGTCGGCTGTGGTCGAATCTCAGGCTGTTTGACAGCTCTTTCGGGATACATAGTTCATTCGACGACTCCTCCTCCTTGTTCGAGAGGTGCGGCGAAAATACGGCTCC
>CAYOYT010000241.1:0-4696 GCA_964408245.1 uncultured Dongia sp.
GCATCACTTCCACAAGCTCTGCTACCAGGCGATCCGTGTATAATGCCGGTTCGTGAATGATGCCTGGAACATTTGATTACATCATTATCGGAGTGGGCTCGGCAGGCTGCGTGCTGGCTTCCCGTCTCACCGAGGACACAGCCTGCAAGGTTCTGCTGCTGGAAGCAGGGCCAAAGGACAAACACTGGGCGATCCACATGCCGGCCGGCATGGGCCAGCTTCTCTCCTCGACCCGATTCAATTGGTCGTATGCCGCTGAGCCAGAACCTTATCTCGACAATCGGCGTTTAATGCATCCACGGGGACGGGTACTGGGCGGCTCGTCTTCGATCAATGGCATGGTCTATATTCGCGGTCATGCGCGCGATTACGATTACTGGTCGCAATCTGGTGCACGTGGTTGGAGCTATGCCGAGCTGCTGCCTTATTTCAAACGAGCAGAAAGTCATCAGAAGGGTGCCGATGCCTATCATGGCGGTGATGGGCCACTTCATGTAGCTCGGCCCAATCTTGCGCGCTCGCCATTGACTCAGGCATTCATCGAAGCGGCGCTTGAAGCTGGTTATCCTGCAACAAAGAATGTCAACGGCTACCAGCAGGAAGGTTTCGGTCTCATTGATCGCACAACACGCGATGGGCGACGCTGGTCGGCGGCGAAGGCCTATCTTCACCCAGCATTGGCCCGTCCCAATCTCACCGTCGTGACCGGTGCCATGGTGCAGAAAATAAATCTGCAAGCTGGCCGCGCACGCAGCGTCGTCTATACGGCTAAGCGCGATATCCGAACGGCCGAAGCTGCATACGAGATTATCTTATCGGGCGGCGCCATCAACTCGCCCCAATTGCTGCAGCTTTCTGGCATTGGTGATCCGGCGCACCTTGCCTCGATCGGCGTCAAAGTGGCAAATGATCTGCCGGGGGTTGGCGCCAATCTCAACGATCACCCCGATATTGTGATTCAGCACCACTGCCGTCAAAGCGCGACGACTTATCCGATGACCAAAGGCGTGCGGAAATACGTAGCCGGATTGCAATGGCTCCTGAACGGCACAGGTGCTGCGTCTACCAATCATTTCGAAGCCGGCGGTTTCTTCCGTAGCCGCGCTGGAATCGAACATCCGGACCTGCAGCTCACCTTCATGCCCCTTGCTGTGATTCCGGGCACGGTGAAGTCAGTCCCGGCGCATGCGTTTCAGGTCCATATCGATCTCATGCGCCCTAAAAGCTTGGGGCATGTGAAAGCGCGCTCGAGCGATCCCCAGGCACCGCCGGCGATCCTTTTCAACTATTTAAAGGACCCGTCCGACCGCGCTGATATGCGTGTCGCCGTAAAGCTGACGCGCGAGATTCTATCGCAGAAAGCGATGATGTCCTTTGCTGGCGACGAGATATTTCCGGGTATTAATGTAAGATCTGATGATGAGATCGATACCTGGGTACGTTAGGCCATCGAGACCTGCTATCATCCATTCGGTACCTGCAAGATGGGTGCTGCGACGGAAAATTTATCTGTTGTCGACGATCAGCTAAGGGTGCATGGAATCGCGAATCTGCGCGTGGTCGATGCCTCGATCATGCCACGCATTGTGAGCGGTAACACCAATGCGCCGACAATCATGATCGCGGAAAAAGCCAGCGACATGATCCGCGGTTGCGCGCCGATGGCGGCAAGCGATGCGCCGGTCTGGATCCACCCGAATGGGGAGCACGCGCAACGCTAATGTGCCCTAGCTGATAGGATTAGTACCTGAAGGTAAATAAACCACGCTTTTCGTAAACTTCTGCCGCTTCCTCGACGAAGGTCGCCATCTTTTCCGCCTGGTAGGTTGAGCGTAATGTCCTTGCCACTTCAAGAAGATCGTCTTTTGATTTGGCACGGCCGGGTCGCAGCAGCTCATACACTTTGAGTAGGTAGTCTTGCGGCACGGCGATGAGTTCGGCTGCACGTTCGAAATTGCGCCCCAAGGTTGGGCGTCCGGCGAGTGTCGCGATGCGGGCCTGGTCAAGCAAAGCCTGCGGCGTGATGCGCAGATCTTCCAGCGACACATCCCCCACCAGAACGGCGTCCAGAGTCAGATCCTTCAACGCCTTGCCGTGCGCGGTTTTCACGAGATCCGGGCGGTTTTCGGCCAACGGATAGTCGCTGACGGTCTCGATACGCGCCATTATGCAATCTCCAAGAAAGCGATCTCGATATCCTCGGGCTTAGCGCCATCTTCGGTAAGTGAGGTCTCGATCGCATAAGTGAGGGCGACCTGCGCGTGGAAGCGGGCACCCATGGCCGCGCCATCATTGGTCACAACGACCAGTTCTGGCATGCCGCCACTGGCATAGATAGCCGCGTTCTCGCCCAGTCGGCGATAATGATCGAGGGTCGTAATCGGCGCGTTAGAAAAAAGCTCCAGATTGTGATGCGGCAGGCGTTCCGCTTGGTGAATCACGGCTGTTCCCTTTGCCTGGATACCGATCCCCACGCCCGATCCTGCCAAGCGTGCCGCACTCAGGCCCAGGAAGGATGTATCGGCAGTATGGCGCATGCGGACAATGCGTGGGACACCACCTTTGGTGCTGATCCCACCGCAGAGTGCGCGCAAGACGGCGGAAAGTGCGTGTCCCGCTAAAGTGCGATAGAGTTTCAGGCCAAAAGCTGGGCTGATGCCTATGACGATTTCGTTCTTAATATTGGTGGATTTTGCTTCTCCCGTGATCGTGTAACTGATACGACGAGTTTCGGCGGCAGCATAGGTGGCCTCCGTACGCAATACTTCCTCACGCGTGAGCACGTCGCGAATGGCGGCGAGCTCGGCTCGGCGCTGCCTGCTCAGTCGATAGCCTGAGCCTGGACCACTGTAATCGTTGGGGTCATTGACCGCGCTCATAACATGGCCTTCGCGCACCACGGCGGCTGTCTGCAAATAATCGCCAGAAACGCGCAAGCGCACCACATTAAGCAGGTTCTGCGCCTCCTCCTTGAAACCGCGCTTGGCAAGCGCTTTGATCACATCGAGGACGTCAATACTGCGAGCTTTAATCTCTTCGCTGATCAAGGTGACGTCACGTGGTAGATAGCTGTCGGTCTCGTTGGAGCCAGAAGCGATGACGACGCTGTGCTTCATCGTGTCGGTAGGCGAGCTCAGACCCAACTCCTCCAGCACCGCTCCCAAAGCATCTGTCGCTCGGCGACGTAGCTCCAGCGCACGGCTTTCACCGATGGAAGTGAGGCCGCCATCGGCCTCGAAATCGCGCTGCAAGACAAGGAAATCCTCCATCTCCTCGCCATTGAATGAAGATGGATTGAAGGAATTGTCATAGGAGAGGACTGACCCCATCCCAGAACAGATCAAATCTGATCCGGCGATAAGATAAGGTAGAATCTTAGCGCCAACGCGGATTTCCGATTCCGAATGCCGCGCATCGTTGCCGGTGGCGCATTCGAGATCGAGCCAGACGGCGATTAAGTTTTCGGCCAGCAGTTCGCGTACGCCACCCGGCATCGTGGAGGCGAGCGGTGCGCCGTCGATGCCGCCATTTTGTGTTCCTTGTACACCTATCGCGCGCTGCAGGCACAGGCAACGTGCTTCGAGATAAAGTAGCGATTTTGATTCATGAAATCCCATCAGCAATTCTGACGCCGCACCGGATGTGCAGCGCATTTTGATGCCGCGGCTGGCATAGGCGGCGGCGAGGAAGGCCTTTGACCAGGGTGTGTCGTCGCCATCCGTGAACGCTTTTTCTGTGCCGTAGACCGAGACCGTCTCTGCGTAGGAGGTAAAGCCCGCCATGCCGATTTGCAATTCCTCGGCCTCTTCACTTGAACATTGAAACAGCGTTCCCCAGCGACCCACGGCAGCGCCAACGGCGCAAGCGAGGGCATTGGACCAGGCATTTCGCGCAACGCGCATGGTCGTCTCGACTTCGTCAAAGCCGAAGGCAACAGCGATCGCGGCATCGGCTGCGAGTTGCAGCGGATCGTCCTTGGCATTGGTCACATGGCCCTGATTACCGGGCGTCTTGCGAGTCCGCATCTTGGAAAAAGCGAAGGCAAGTTCAATCGCTGAAAGCTGTGCCACGACCTCAGCAAGTTTCGCTGGTGTCAGTCCATGAGCCAACCGGGCCAGCTCGGTACGCGGCACGGCAATATCGACCAGCATCCGCGCAATATCAGCAGAGGGTATTGCCATTGCAGTCTTGGCAAGCGCCAGATCGAGATGATGACGAGCAATATAGATGTCTATCATGTCGAATTCGGTAACCGGAGTTCCATCCATCGCCGCGACCTTGCCATCATCGATGACAAGACTGGGCTTTGGGTCCTTGGTGCCGTTGAAGGCGGCAAAGCCGTTCGCGGGATCTTCCACGGCGAAACGATCGAGCCGTAACGGCCGTTCGTCCCATTCCCTAAAACGACGCCAGCGATTAGCACTCTGCTGCGATTTCTCGCTCATAATAATCTTACCGATCAGTTTGGTCACGAGGCTATTCGGAACCCACCAACTTCACCAGCGCCCGATGCACTGGTTAGATGAGGTCTTCCAGTATGGATGATAATAATATTTCATGTCACTGAAACTGTTTCTCGTCACGCAAGGTAAAAATCAACCTCTCCACGACCTTTACTCTCTTATCCGGATAGCACATTGTCGACCTGTTCTATCGATAAGGCGATTTTGAGATGATGACAGAGCAATCAACTGTT